>CBDUSV010000100.1:0-8906 GCA_965369885.1 uncultured bacterium | reverse complement strand
TTTGCCAGGATTGACCCGGTTTTAGGAACGAGGACGCAGGACATGCTGGGCATATTCAAGGACGAGCGACGCGAAACCGGGTCAATCCTGGCAAATCCGCAAAGGACGGCCCAGGGATCAAGGCCGGACGTCGTTGCAAAAAGCTTGAAGTGGCGGGCACTGCTGCGCTTTCCGCGCCTAGCCGGTCATGATCCCTGGGCCGCCAGCACCACAACCCTTTATAAGTTCACACCCTAGTAACACCGATGCTTGAATCCGCCCTGCAAGGCCTGGTCGCCATCTCGGCGCCGGAGCCCCTCGGTTTTCTCATCTTCGGTGTCATCCTCGGCGTGTGGGGAGGGGCGCTGCCCGGCGTCGGCGGCCCGGCCCAGCTCGCCATGCTGTTGCCGTTCGCCATGCTGATGTCGCCGATCAACGCCATCGCCTTCCTCATCGGCGTGACCACGGTGGGCAATACCGGCAACACCTTCACTTCTGTTCTTGTCGCCGTGCCCGGGGGGTCGGGCTCCCAGGCGACGGTGCTGGATGGCTATCCCATGGCCCGCAATGGCGAGGCCAAGCGGGCGCTGAGCGCCGCCTTCATGGTGTCGATGATCGGCGGCATCATCGGCGCATTGCTGCTGTTTGGCTCGCTTCCCATCATGAAGCCCCTGGTGCGCAGTTTCGGCTCGCCCGAGCTGTTCATGTTCACCATTTGGGGGTTGTCGATGATCGGGACCATGAGTTCCGGCGCCCCTCTCAAGGGGCTGACGGCCGCCGTGCTTGGCGTGATGCTGTCCACCGTGGGCCAGGACGTGAAATCCGGCCAAATGCGCTTTGATTTCGACCAGCCCTATCTGTGGGAAGGGGTCAGCGTCGTGCTGATTTCGCTGAGCATCTTCGCCATCCCGGAGATGATCGCGCTGGCCAGCCGCAAGGGCCGGGTCGCCGAGGTCAGCGAGCTTGGCGAAACCGGCATCCTTCAGGGCATCATGGACGCCTTCCACCACAAATGGCTGATCCTGCGGTCCGCCGCGATCGGCACCTGGGTCGGAATTCTGCCCGGCCTCGGCAGCGACGTGGCCGATTGGTTCGCCTATGCCCATGCCAAGCAGACCGAGAAGAACACCGAAAATTTCGGCCGTGGCGATGTCCGCGGCGTGATCGCGCCGGAATCGTCGAACAACGCCAAGGAGGGCGGCGCCCTGATCACCACGCTGGCCTTCGGCATCCCCGGCAGCACTTCCATGGCGCTGTTGCTGATCGCCTTCGTCGCCGTCGGGCTCAATCCCGGACCCGAAATGCTCACCAGCCAGATCCACTATGTCTATGCCATCATCTTCGCCTTGGCGTTTTCCCAGATCCTGGCGTCGGGCATCTGCTGGGCGATGATCAAGCCGGCGGCCCATGTGTGCTTTTTCCCGTTCTATTTTCTGGTGCCGATCATCGTCTCCCTGACGTTTCTCAGCGCCTTTTCGGCGCATTTTTCCATGATCGACATCTTCGCCCTGCTGGCGCTGTCCATGTTCGGCTATCTGATGAAGCTCCATGGCTGGCCCCGGGCGCCGGTGGTGTTGGGGTTCGTGCTCGGTGACAAGGTCGAGCTCTATCTGTGGCTGTCGGTGGCGCGCTACGACATGGAATGGGTATTCCGCCCCGGTGTGCTGATCCTGGGCACCCTGGTTGCCGTCACCCTGCTTTACCCGGTATGGCGTGCGCGCCGGATCAGCCTCAAAAACCAGATCGAGACAGGGTAGGGGGCAGGCACGGACATGCATTTCAAAGCCAGCGATCTGTTCACGGTTTTCATCATCTTGGTTCTGGCTGCCGCGGTCTATATCGCGACGGGCTGGGAGCTCAGGGCCTCGATCATCGTTTTGGTGCTGGGCGGCCTCGGGCTGGTGATGGCCGTGGCGCAATTGGCAATGGATTGTCTGGCCCGTCCGGCGGCGGCGGCGAAACCTCGGCTGCAATATGAACTGCCCTCGTTCGAGGACGCCGATCCCCGGGCGACATTCTTGGGCAGCCTGGAAATCTGGGCCTGGCTGGCCGGATTGGTCATCGCCATTAAAATCGTCAGCCTGCCCCTGGCCCTGCCGCTGTTCGTGGTGGTCTATGCCAAGGCCTATGGCGGCGGCTGGCGGCTCTCGGGCTTCCTTGGGCTTTTGATTGCGGCGTTTATTTTCGGGGTCTATGAACAGATCATGCACGTCTATTGGCCGGATTCGCTGGTGGGCGACATGTTCGGCATTTTCCAGTCCGACTAAGGCGATTTAGGGCGGATAGGGTCTGGCACACAGGGGGCATCATGCAGCTCGGCACCGACAAGATGATTGCGGCAAAAGAAGACGGTATCGGCTGGATGACCTTCAACCAGCCGGACCGGCGCAACGCCATCTCCCAAGAGATGCGCCTGGCCATACTGGAAATCCTCGACGACTTCGAAAGCGACGGCGCGGTCCGCGTCATGGTCATGACCGGCGCCGGGGACAAGGCCTTCGTATCGGGCGCCGACATCTCCAGATCGGAAAGGGGCGAGGCGACGCCGGCCCAGCTCGAGGAACAGGGCAAGCTCTCGGCACGGCTGCAGGAGCGCTTCCAGACCCTGACCAAGCCGCTGATCGCCATGATCCGGGGCTATTGCCTCGGCGGCGGGGTGGCGACCGCGCTCAACGCCGATCTCCGCATCGCCTCGGAGGATGCCCAGTTCGGCATCCCGGCGGCCCGTCTCGGCAATGCCTACAACTGGGACTACACCTCCAAGCTGGTGGAGATCGTCGGCCCGGCCAGGGCCAAGGAAATCCTGATCACGGCGCGGCGCTATTCCGCCGCAGAGGCGTTGCGCATCGGCCTGGTCCACCAGGTGGTGCCCGGCGATGAACTGGAACCGACTGTGCGGGAGATCGCCGCCGCCATCGCCGACAATGCGCCGCTGTCGGTCCAGGCCGCGAAGCTGATGGTGGACGAGGCCGCGAAAGACCCGGCGGACCGTGATCTCGCCAAGGTCGAGGCGGCGCGCAAGACTTGCCTCGAAAGCACCGACTTCGCCGAAGGCCGGCGCGCCTTCAACGAAAAGCGCAAACCGGTCTGGACCGGAAGCTGAGACACCCAAACGGGAGACCACCATGGCCCAAACACCACCCTCCACCGCGCTTGACGGCCTGACCGTGCTGGACATGACCCAGGCCCGGGCCGGGCCGATCTGTGTCCGCCAGCTCGCCGACTGGGGCGCCGACACCATCAAGATAGAACGCCCGGGCAATCCCGACGACTGGGCCGCCCGTAACGATGCCGACTTCCAGAGCAAGCACCGCAACAAGCGGTCCATGGTGCTCGATCTCAAGAGCTCCGAAGGCCACGACGTTCTCATGCGCATGGTGGCCCAGGCCGACGTGGTGGTCGAGAACTTCCGCCCCGCCGTCAAGGACCGGCTCGGCTTCGACTATAAATCCCTCAAGGCGGCCAACCCGCGCATCATCCTCGCCAGCATCTCTGCGTTCGGCCAGGACGGCCCCTACCGCGACCGCCCCGGCCTCGACCAGATCGTCCAGGGGATGGCGGGTTTCATGTCGGTCACCGGCGAGCCTGGGCGCGGGCCGATCCGCGCCGGTGTCGCCATCTCCGATATCAGCTGCGGCCTGTTCTGCGCCCTCGGCATCATGACCGCATTGTATGAACGCGAACGTTCGGGCGAGGGCCAGTGGGTTCAGACCTCGCTGATGGAGGCGTTGCTGTCGATGATGGACCTGCACGCCGCGCGCTACCTGATCAACGGCATCGTCCCCGCCCAGGTCGGCAACGAGCATCCGACCGGCGTGCCCACCAACACCTACAAGGCGTCGGACGGTTTTGTCAGCCTGTCCATCATGCCGCGCATGTGGCCGGCTCTCTGCCGCGCCATCGGACGCGAGGACGCCATCGATGATGAGCGCTTCGCCACCCGCGATGCGAGGCGCGACCATCGCAAGGACTGCAACTCCATGATCGCCGAGGCGATAGGGAATTTCACCACCGAGGACATGCTGAAGCGCTTTGCCGCCGCGGACATTCCCTCGGGCCCGGTCTACACCATCGACCAGACCTTCGACGACCCCCAGGTCAAGCACCTCGACCTCGCCCAGGACCTGTCGTCACCGTCCATGGGGGATTTCAAGCTGCTGACCCAGGCGTTCCGGCTCAGCCGCACGCCGACCGCCAATTGGACCGGAATTCCCGAATACGGCGAGAACACCGACGAGGTGCTGGCCGATTTCGGCTTCTCCGAAGACGAAATCACCGAGCTCAAATCCACAGGCGTGGTCGCCGATCACGACCCCGAACCCGCCGAAGCGGGCTGAGCGCCCTGGCGGGCTCCTGTTAAGCTCCTAAGCCTTCAGGCAATGGTGATGTAGCGGGCGCCGTTGACGTGCAGCATCTGCCCCGACATGTAACGGCAGCCATCGCCGCAGAGATATAGCGCCAGGTCGGCGATTTCTTCCTTAGCCGCAGGCCGGCCCATGGGGATGTCGCCGCGGTTGGCCCGGTTGGGGGTGTTGCTGCCCCCCGGCTTCACCGTATCGACCCGGCCGGGAACGATGCAGTTGACGGAAATGTTGTGGGGCGCGAGCTCGGCGGCCAGGGCCCCGGTCATGCCGGCCATGCCGGCCTTGGCGGTGGACACATGACAGCGGTTGGCGACCCCCTCGTGGCCCGAGCCGCCGCCGATATTGACGATGGTGCCCTTGCCGCGCTCGATCATGTGGGGCACTGAGCTGCGCACGCAGTGAAACGCGCCGTTGAGGGTGGTGGCCAGGGTCAGCTGCCATTCCTCGAGGGAAATCTCAAGGAGCGGGCGGTAGCTCCGCACATTGGCGTTGTTGACCAGGATGTCGATGGCGCCGAAGCGGTCCACCGTTGCCCCCACCATGGCCTCGACCTGATCGGCGTCGGTGATGTCGGCGCGGTGGCTCATGGCCTGGCCGCCCGCGTCCTCGATGGCCTTCACCGTATCCCGCGCCTCGCCCTCGGAGCTGCGGTAGTTGACGACGACGGCGGCGCCGGCGCGGGCCAGGGTCCTGGCGATGGTGCTGCCGGTATTGAGGGCGCTGCCGGTGACGATGGCAACCTGACCCGCAAGCTCGCGGATTTCACCTGGACTGGACGGCATGGTGGTCTCCCTGGTTTCTTGTCGATTGACGGCACGGCCCTAAGGGCGCGCATCGGCCAAGGATATCAGGGTTTCACGATTATCGCGACCGGCCCCGGTAGTCTTGGGTCAGGGGGCCAGGGAGCCTTGAGCTCGTCTTCCCAGGTGCCGCGGTTGAAGGTCATGATGCGCAACGGCGCGCCGGGCTGCCAATAGAGGTCAAAGGCCAGCAACGGCGCCCGGATGGTGAGGCGGTGGGTGCCGGTCCAGGACCGGTCCTTGGGAACCTGGGTGGGATGGACGGTTTCGGCCGGCACGGTTGCCGGCAGATCGGGCCCGGTGCAGCAAATCTCGAACGAAATATTCTCCCGCGGCCGGGTCTCGAGACGCCAGCTTTTCTGGCCGCCGTCCGCGTCCAGGGCGCCGTCGGATTTGAGCAGGGCAAGCGCCGCCCGGGCCAGGTCCTTCACGGCGGGCGCGGTGGCCGCCGGGACGCCCTCGGCGGAGCGGTATTTCCGCCGGTTGGGGACATCGGCGCGGGGGCCGGCATCGCCGGACTGCTTGACGCTCTTGTAGCCTTTGTCTTTGCGGTCCAACATGTAGGCCTTGAACATCTGGCGCTTCGATGGGTCGCCGTTCTCAAGGTGGATGTAGGGACAGACATCGACGCAGATGTGGCAATAGGATTCGCGAAAGCGCGAGATCGTGTAGCATTTGTCGATATCGGTCAGCCAGCGCTTGATGCCCTGGGTGACGATATGATCGTCGGGGATGGCGTCCCCCGGGCAGTTGTTGCGGCACAGGTTACAGTGCATGCAATAGTCCTGTACGCCGAAATGATGCCGTTGGTCATGACCGACGGGCAGGTCCGTGGTCACGAAACCGGGGCGAAAATTGGCGCCGAATTCCTTGTGTATCAAGCTGCCGTGGCGGCCCAGTTCGCCGAATCCGACGGCGTCCAGCACCGGGATCGCCTGGATTTGGGTGGCGCCGTTGTGATGGGCGAGGGCCGGGTAGCCGAAGTCCTCGCGGATTTGGCGGGCAAGTTCGGTGGAGATGTCGGCGCACCTGGCATAGGCGTTCATCGCCTCGATCTCGACCGCGTCGGCGCCGATCCCGGACTTTGAATAGTCCTCATGGTAGATGATGGCGATGACGTTATCGTAGGCAAGATCGACGCCGAGTTCGACGAACTCAGGTCTGAGCGCGGTCATGCCGACGTCGCTGGCGCCGATCGCGCGGGCGCGGCGCTTGATTTCCGCGTTCATCTCCTCGGGCGCCATTTCGATTTTCTCAGGATTGACCGGCCCATCGCGCAAGGCCGCGAGATCGTTCCAATGCTGCATGGCCGCATCGCGCTCGGGAAACCGCCGGTATTGGGGAATGTCGCGCATCCCACGCCGGCGCAAGGCCTCAATCAACAAGGCGTCCTGGAGCCCGTGCTCGCGAATCCATGTTTTGCCGATCATCTCACGGCGCCTTCCATCCCTCTGTGTCCCTCTGGGCAGGCGAACCCCCATGATACCCCTTCGATCCGGGATTTCCATATGGAACCCTCCCAGCCGGTTGGGCGCGGCGTGAAATTGCCCGGTATGGGAGTTGCTTGTGTTTTGTCTACGAACAGATCATGCACGTCTATTGGCCGGATTCGCCCGTGGGCGATATGTTCGGTATTTTCCAGTCCGACTAAGGCGTCTTTAATTCCATCGAAAATTCGAAGCTCCTTCGATGGGAGCCTTGGCGCCACTCACCATCCAGTCCGGATTGCGCGGGTTTCTGGGGTACCGATATGCAGGGATTGGCGTACAGGACTGATGTGCCATGATTTCCCTTTTTCTTGCGGACCTATACCTAACCGATAGGCTCACAAATATTGGTCAGTCCACATAACCGACGTACATCATCACCGCGAGGCGGATCGCCTCGGGCGAGCTGTTGAAATATCGAAATGGATTGCGCATTGCCGGAGGCTAAGGAACCACGCCAAAAGGCTCAAGCCGATTTGCTCTGACAAAGCCCCAGTTAGCGCCAAGCATCGACCAAGACGGTCGTTACATAAGCGCCACCGAAAATTTTCCACGCACCTTGGGTCCCTCCGCCGACAACCACGACATTGATCTGGCTCGGCTCGTATATCTCGATAACCTCGTCGGGTGCGGCTTTTAGGCGTGAGGCGTAAGGCTCGACCCCGGCGACGGCGCGCGGCAGAACCCGCGTCTGAGCCCACTGGTCGTCCCAATAGTCGCGCGCCGTAACGCGAGCATTCTTGGCGCACCACTCGATGAGATCTTGTTTCGAATTGATGCCACGTGCCTGGAAAAGACGCGCCACAATCGGGTCGAGCACGAGGCAGGGCCCTGCGCCCGACATGGCGGCGAGGCAGCGCTGGAACTTCGCCTCCCAAGTGTCGCGAGGCCCGAACCCCTCCTGGATATAGCGGTTGCCGACGAACACGCTCACAGTGCTATCCGAAGTCTTGAAGCCCTTTTGCACGTGGAGCGGCAGCCATGGGCTCTGTTCCTCATTCTCGGCAAAGCACAGGCTATAGGCGAGCGGATTCCCGTGCGTGCCCATATAGGTTTCGCCCGGCACCGACCCACCCTGGCCGTTCTGCGACAGGAGACTGTACGCACGTCCAATCGTCGTATTGACGTGACAATAAGGCCCCATCGCGCCGATTCCAGAATTCATTCCGATTTCCTGCCGGATCGGACCATTCACCACGCTGAGACACGTCTGCGAGGTGGTGCTGCCCTGCCTCGATGTCTGGTTCGATGCGGCGAGCGCAAGAATAACCGGAAAGTATTCCGGACGCGCGCCAGCCATCACCGCATTGACCGCGACTTTTTCAACCGTGTACTCCCAACTCTCGCGGAAATTGCCGGCTCGCATGTGGCCGACGACGCTGTCCGATGGCTTGCTCGTTCCCTTGAGCATCGCCGCGACGCGCTCCTCGGTCGGCAGAACGATGGGCAGGAAGTCGGTCCATCGGTTATCGAGGAAGAGTTGCCGGAGGTTCTCATCAGTATCCGACGCTACAAGGCGCGGAGTCGTGCGCTCGAACGTCGCATCTGCGAGATCAGCCTCGTCGAGCGGACGAGATAACCCCTCGATCACTCCCTGCATTAAGGGTTGCCCGGAGACTGGATCGGGACCCTCGATATAGGCGCGTAGGTCCGATGCCGTACGGTCGACAACCGGCTGCGGCACGAATGCCTGGCGTAACGTCGGCATTCCGCGGAGCCTGGCAGTGGATCTGGCGACCCGCGCAAAGACATCGGTGTGGATCGCCACGCTTGGGACGCCGTCTTCTTCCAGCAATGAGGTCAACCCGACGACCGTCGGGCTACAGGAGCTTCATAGCCCGACGCCGAGAATGGCGGCGTCCCCTTCAGCTGCGATTTCCGCGCGCATGTTCGGGTCATCGACCCAGCTATCATGCGGCTTGATAATACGCGTTTCAACAGCCGGCATAAGGGCAGCGAACCACTGGCGTAGCTGTTCGACGAAAACCGCTGAATTGTCGTACAGGCAATCGACGAGATAGACAACCTTGCCATCAAGCGTGGGAAGGCGCGGCGCAAGGCGCTTTCCAACCACCTGCGGTGGATATCCTCGAGGATCATGAACGCTAATGAGATCAGCCATGCAACGACCCCGGTTTTTGAGAGGCGCAACTCGGCGCCAGCCAAGCTATGTTCGGAAACAACCGCCCAGCAATGAACGATGGCCCCAAAGTGAAGCTATTCAAAGGCTAGCGCAGCAATCTCGGACGGTCAACGCCAGACTCACGACGGTCATG
>CBDUSV010000099.1:0-8908 GCA_965369885.1 uncultured bacterium | reverse complement strand
TCGAGGGAACTCTCGAGATCGGCAACCCGCAACATGGTGTGGCGAATGCGCAAATTGTGTGCTGTTTTGAGATTTTCCGGTGACATGGTGATCGACCCTCCCCTGTTATGATTTTGGCGCCGGACGCCGCTTGGCCCCGATTATAGCGTCTAGCCCTGGCCTTCCACCAGGGCGTCGATCTCCCCATCGCTCGGGAACTCACCGCTTCCCTGCTTGGAATAGACCAAATTGCCGTCGATGGTGATCTCGAAGTCGCCCAAATTGCCCGGGGCGATTTCGACCTCTGTGGCGCCTTTGGCCACAAGCCTCTCTCTCGCACGGAGAGCCCGGGGCTTGTAGTTTCACACCGCGCAGTAATGGATCAGGATTTTCACGGCTTTATGTCCACATCAGTAAATAATAATCAGTCCATCAGGCCTTGGGGTCCGTAGGCAACGTAGGTCAAGGCGCCGTAACAGTCCTTATGGTCGTACTTGATCTCGCCGGTACCCTTGAAGCTGCCGCTCGCCATTTCGGCCTCATGGAACTCGAAACCCTCGGGCAGGCGGATCTGGGCGCGGTGCTCCTTGCCGGTGACCGGATTGAGGATCGGCACAATCGACATTTCCATACAACCGGGGACGCGTAAACTCGCGAGGCGGCGCTCAATATCACAGGAAAACTCGATCGGCGCGAAGAGCGGATCGTACTCCTTGTCAAAGGTCGAGCCGTAGATGTTGAAGGCCGTGGTCGGCTCTTGCTCCTCGCCGCCGAGAATTTTCAGCAAGGCTTCGCGTTGGGCGTCATCGGCACGTTCGTCGATGACGCCTTGAGTGACACCGCCACCGAGATGCATCGGCCCCGGCCAGCGATAGGTGCAGGCGAAGCGCAAGCCATCGAGACGAATATCGGCGAAATAGCCTTCCTCGATCTCCATGCATTCGAGCCCTTGGCACACCCCATAGCTCGGCAATGCATTGAACTCGCAAGGGCAGCCATAGGCGCAATTGCACGACGTGACCTTCGGGCCTTTGATCATCCAATCCACATAAGCCACTTCATCCTCCCCAGTCTCAGTCAAAATCACGTGGCGTCAATCTTAACATCCACATTAACATCCACCGGGAAAAAGCGTTCCAGCCATTCGCGCACCACGGTGCGGACCCGGTGGTTGTCCTCGGCGAACATGAAGTGATCGGTTTCGGAGAAAAGATGCAGGTCAGTGGGCTGGCCCGCCCGCTTGAACATCTCCACCGATTGCTCGGTGGGGGTGACCGAATCCACCGAGCTGTGGAGCAGCAGAAGGGGCCGGGGCGCGATGTTGCCGACCACCTCTTCGGCGCAAAAATCATACATGCTCTGGGCGGTCTCGGCGGGGAACATCTCGACCGATTGCTTGGCGAGATTTTTGCGCAGATGCTCCGGGATCGGCACGATGTCGTAGCGCGGCACCATCAGGGATTCTCCGGTGTCCTCAAAGTGACGGCGCCCGGCTTCCAGCATAGCGGTGAATTTGGCCCAGGCTTCGGGCCCGGGGTGCTGGCCGCGGAATTTGCGCGCGCCGTTGCCCCACCCACCCGATGAGATCACCGCGGCGATGCGGTCATCGACACCGGCGCTATAAATCGCGACGGCGGCGCCGAAGCTGCTTCCGATCAGGGCGATGCGGTTGGCATCGATACCGGGCCGGCCCGCCAGGAACGACACCGCGGCCTTGGTGTCTTCGACCTGTTCAAGGCAAATCAGCCGGCCCTTTTCGCCCTCGCTGTCGCCACAGCCGCGCATATCGAAGCGCAGGGTGGCGTAACCCAGCCCGGTCAGAAATTCGCAGGGTCCCATCACATTGGCGGCGGTCTTGTTGCTGCCGAAGCCATGGAGAATGGTGAAGGCCGGACGCGCCTCGCCGGCGCCAGAATCATCGGGCAGGCGCAGGATTCCAGCGATCCGAAGCCCATCGGATTGAAATTCGATATCGGTTTCCTGATACAAAGTCCCTGCCTCCGGTCTCATTCGACGTTTTTGACATCCTACTCGGCTATACTCATGCTAGCGAGGATAAGGGTGTCCTCAACACAACGGAAATAAATAATTGGAGATCACAATGAGCAGCGGGATCAGACGGGTGGTGACGGGAAATGATGACCAGGGCCGGGCATCGGTGGTGAGCGACGGCGCCGCCGGCAATGTCAAGCAATCGCCCCACCGCCCCGGCGTCATCATCACCAATCTGTGGATGACCGAGGCCATGCCGGCCAAGATCGGCGATGAAGGCGATGCCGGCGAACGGCTGAAAGCACTAGAGCCGGTTGCCAACGGCACCAATTTCCGCATCGTCGAATTCCCGCCGGAGCAGGGCTATATCGGCCAGGTTGATACCGAGGGCGCCCGCAAGGCCTTCGAAGAGATGGGCGGTGAGGACGCCATCGTCGGCGGAGAAAAACCCCGCCACCCTTTCATGCACCGGACCAAGACCCTGGACTACGCCCTGATCCTATCGGGCGAGATCTATCTGGTTCTTGATGACAGTGAGGTCTTGATGAAGGCCGGCGAAGTCTGCATCCAGCGCGCCACCAACCATGCCTGGTCCAACCGATCCGATGGGCCCGCCCGTGTCGCCTTCGTCCTGGTTGACGGAGAAACTTAAAGCGCCGGCGGAGCCACGCCTAGATCATTGGCCAGCTTTGTCACCCGGTCCCAGGTCTTGGCCAGCACCGGGATGCCATCGCGGAGCCGGTCCTCCGCCATGCGCCCGCCGCGCTCTCCCGGCATCAGGATGTCATCGACGCCGTCGGCCTTGGGCAACGCCTTCAGGGTTTGAGCCAGCCGGTCAACCTCGCGGCGATAGGTATCGCCATCCATGAAGGCTTCGATATCGATGGCCATGACCAGGCCGTTCTGGACATGGCGCCTGTTGCCTTCCGGCGGCAACATCGCGGTCAGGATGGGAACCCCGGCCAGCATCCCGGTCAGGCATTCCAGCATCAATGACAAGCCCGATCCCTTGGGCCCGCCAAGCGGCAATTGGATCGCGGCGGTGGCCGGGTCGGTGGTGGGCCGGCCGTCTTCGGTCAAGGCCCAGCCCTCGGGGATAGAGCGGCCGGTATCGAGGGCGTGGCGCACCTTGCCCCGTGACGCCACCGCGCTTGCCATGTCGAGCAACAAGGGGCGTGCGTCATATGCGGGGATGGCGATGGCCACGGGTCCGGTGTGGAGGCTGGGAACCCGGGCGCCGTAATAGGCCATATTGGGCGGCCCGGAACCGAACACCATCCCGATATGTCCGGCCTCGGCGGCCTTCAGGGCGTAGTAGCCGATCGGCCCGGTATGGGTGGTCCCGCCGACCACGCCCATGGTGACACCGCTTTGCGGCGCCCGTGATATGGCATGCTCCATGGCGCGCAACATGGCGACGGAACCGGCCGCCTGGTGTGCTGCCATGACGAAGGTCGCCGGCCTTTCCCGGGTGATCTCGGGCACCGCCCGGACATCAAGCACACCCCGATCGATGGTTCCCAGATAGCCCGGGATGCGGCCAATGCCGTGGGATTCGGCCCCGCGCAGATCCGCCCAAACCAGGACATCGGCAACGATGGCCGCATCGGCGGGCAACATGGCTTTGGCCACGAAAATATCACTAACGAAGGCCTTGAGAGTGCCGGCATCTATGAGAATGAGGTCCGAATCAGCCACGTCCCACCCTAAACCCTATGAATGCCGGCCGGCCCAAAGCCGTCATGCCAGGGGGATGGCGCGAAGCGATTCGACCTCGCGCCGCGCGCCGGAAAGGATCAGGCTCGAATCGCTGCCCGACAGGATGAACCTGACGCCACAGCCAACGTAATCGCGGATCAGATCCGGGTTGCCGCGCACGCCGCCCATGGCGAAATGGGTGCCATGTTTGCGGCAGGCTTCGCCCACGGTCTTGTATGCGGCGCGGATATCTTCGTGGTCCAGCTGGCCCGGGCACCCCATCTCGGTACTCAGATCGTTGGTCCCGATCATGATCATGTCGACACCTTCGACGGCTGCGATGGCATCGGCATTGGCGATGGCCTCGGGCGATTCCAGCATCACCGTCACCAAGGTCGCGTCGTTCAGAATCTGGCCCGACCCGGGCACCGACTGGAACCCGAGATGGACGCTGGGCCCGCCGGTCGAGCGGTGGCCCTGGGGCGGGAACTTGCAGGCATCGACCATCATCTTGGCCTGTTCCGGGGTATCGACATGGGGAACCACCACGCCCAAGGCACCGCCATCGACAACCCGGGCGGCCTCGGTGGGAAGATGGCCGGGGATACGGACCAGGGCCGTGATCCCGACATCGAGGGCGGCAACGGAAATCTGCACCGCGGTCTCCAGCGGCATGGCGCTGTGCTCCATATCGAGGAACAGGGCATCGAAGCCCGCGGACTTGGCCATGCGCGCAATGTCCACTGTGCGCGAAAGGCGCACGCCAAGGCACAACACCAGCTCGCCGGCGTCCAGCCGCGCCTTGGCATGGTTGAGCGCGCCCGCGCCCTCGTCTTCAGGCATGATCAATCTCCCAAATGGCCAGAAGTTTAGGCCGGTTCTTTTTCCTTGGCCTCGGCACCAGCCCTGGCTTCGGCCTTGGCATCGACCTTGGCATCCGCGCCATCGCCACGGTCGGCCTGACGCTCGTCCCGATCGTAACCATGCACTGATAGATCGATCATGTTGCCATCGGGATCGGTGGTGCGTTTCTCGGCGAAGGGCGGATCATTGTCCCGCACCTTGGGCCCGGCGATGCCGGCGTTCACCAGCCGCGACCCGGTCTCTTCCATATCGTCGACATGGAATCCGAAATGATCGATGCCGGGCGGCACCAGCCCCCTGGTCACCAGCAAAGCGAGGCTGAGATAGCCGTCGGTCATGAAAACCGAACCGCTTTTGCTTTCCATCACCACTTCCATGTCGAAGACCTCTTCATAGAAGCGGGCGAGCTTGGCTGGGTCCATCGTCTTGATGGCTAGGTGTCTGAGTTTGGCCATGGGGTTCCTCCTTGGTTAAACGCGATCAATCGAAACCATAGTCTTTCCATTTCTTTTCGACCAAGTCGCGGTCTTGCGGGTGAGGATAGGCGATCTCCGGATAGCGGTCGCCGCCATATTGTTCCTCGGGCTCGAAATCGATGTTGATGGTGGCGTCGATCAGCACCCGGCACCATTTGCCGGTGCCGAATTTCTGGGTGTCGCGGAATTTGAGCCGGGTGCTGGGGTCAAGCGCCGAGCCGAAGGTCCCAGGGAAGAACAGGATGTCGTCCTCGGCGGCATTGACCCGGTAGGCGAAGGCCCAGTCGAGGGCGCCGTAATCGTGAATGTCGATGTCCTCGTCGACGACCCAGATGTTCTTGTAGCGCAAATGCGCCGCGTTCGAGCCCCAGACCGCGCAGGCCGCCTGCTTGGCCTGGCCGCGATAGGTCTGATGCAACTGGATGATCAGGGTGGTGCCGTTGTTGGCCGGCGGGCAATGGACGTCGGTGACGCCGGGCAAGCCAGAACGGTCGAGCACGTTCCACGCCACTGCCGCGCGCTGGACCGAGCTCATGATACTGTTTTCATTCAGCATCTTGGGCATGGTGCCTTCCAGGGTGCCGCGCAGGATGGGGTCATCGCGGTGGGTGATGCAGGTGACCTTGGTCCGGTGCTTGGGCCCCTGGTCGCCGCCGAAATAGCCGGTGTATTCACCGAACGGGCCTTCCATCTCGAAGGTGTCGGGATCGGCCGAGATCGTGCCTTCGATCACCAGTTCCGCCGAGGCCGGCACCATCAGATCCGAGGTCTCGCATTTCACCAGTTCCACCGGGGCGCCGCGCATCGCCCCCATCACGTCATATTCTGAAACCCCGGTGGGTATGGGCGAGGAGGCACAGAACGGCAGGCACGGCTCCCAGCCCAAGACATGGGCCACCGGCATCTCCTCGCCGCGCTCGGCATGTTTGGAGAAATGGTGGCCCCAATGCTGGGCCGCCCACAACAGCACCGGCAAGGTGTTCTTGGTTCCGACCATGCCACGATAGATGCCGACATTGTGGACCCCGGTGTCCGGGTCCTGGGTCACCGTGCCCTGGATGGTGTTGATGTAGCGCCCGCCATCGGAACGGTGCCAGCGCGGTGTCGGGAATTCAAAAAGATCGATATCGTCGCCCTTGAGGATGTTCTCCTTGACCGGGCCGGTCTTGACGGTCTTGGGCTCGACGCGCGACGCATAGGCCTTGCGCGCCGCCTGCACCAGATCGGTGATCGGCACATCCTTATCAAGACCGAACATCATCGCCACCCGGGAATAGTTGGATAACCCCCCGGTGAACAGCTTGGTGCAGCGCCCATCCTGGTAATCGGTGATGTTGTTGTAAAGGATCGCCGGCCCATCGCCATTGCCGAAGGCCCTGCGGGTCACGGCGCCGAGCTCGCAGTCCCAATGGACCTCGATGTCGACCTCATGGAGCTCGCCGGCCTGGCGCAGCGCCTCGATCCATCCTCGCATATCCCCGAAAACCATATAACAGGTACTCCCTTAGGTGATGTTCTCAACGCCCGCTCCATGGTCCGGGACGGTCCCGGGCGGTTACGCGCGATTTCCACTCCACTTGGTGGCGCCCGGATGCTATCAAATCACCCGATAGGGCGTCTAGGGCCACACCGGAGAATCTGGGGCCGGCCCGAGGGGAGCGCATGACCGATCACCGGGATTTGATCTATTGCCAGGACTGGTTGGACTGGAAGGACCCGGAATTCCCCGAGACATTCAACCCCACCACCTATCTGCTGGACCGTCATCTCGGCACCGATGCCGCCGATAAAACCGCGCTGGTGGTCGATGATGATGAATACAGCTACGCCGAATTCACCGCCGAGGCCTGCCGCGCCGCCGGCGGGTTGAAGGCGCTTGGACTCCAGCCCGGCGATCTCATGCTGTTTTTCGGCACCAACAGCATCGAATATCTCGCCGCCTGGTTCGGCGCGCTGCGCGCCGGTGGCGCTCCGGTGGTGGTGTCCGACCTCTACAAGGCACCGAGCCTGTTGTATTTCCTCCGCGATACCGGGGCCAAGGTGTTGTTCATCGACGCCGAGCAGGTGGAAAAGCTTTCCGAGATCACCGCCGATCTTCCCGAAAGCCTGCAACACATCATCGTCCGTGGCGAGGCGGACGGCGAGTTTAGCGGTCGCACCGTCACCGATTGCCCATCGCTGACCGCCGGCCAAGCGGCAAGCTTCACCCCGGTGGCGCGTCATATGAACGACATCACCTATATGTTCTATTCTGGCGGCACCACCGGCACCGCCAAGGGCATCACTCACCTCGCCCACGATTTTCCCCTGATCCCCGAACGCCATGGTAATTTCTGGGAGTACGGCCCCGATGACGTGGTCCACGCCACGTCGAAGGCCTATTTCACCCACGGGCTGTGGCCCGGCATCCTGATCCCGTTCTATTGGGGCGCCACCAGCGTCATCAGCCGCAAACCGGCAAGCCCGGAGAACGTCATCGGCCTGATCGAGAGCCGGCGGGTGACCAAGCTGATCACCGTGCCCACCATCATCAAGAACCTGTTGGTCCATGTTGACGGGCTCGACCGCAAACCGGACTTTTCATCGATCAAGATGGCGGTCAGCGCCTCGGAAAAGATGCCGCCGGAAATCTTCATGAAATTCCGCGATATTTTCGGCGTCGAGCTGTTCGATTCCATCGGCAGTTCGGAAGTGACCTACGAATGGATCGCCAACCGTCCCAAGGACTACAAGCGCGGCAGCCTGGGCAAGCCGGTGTTCGGGGTCGAGATCAAGCTGGTGGACGACGACGGCAATGAGGTCAAGGAGCCGGACCGGGATGGCGAGGCCTGGGTCAAGAGCCGCACCGCGTGCTTCTTCTACTGGCGCAAGTTCGACAAGACCAAGGAGACCTTCATCGGCCCGTGGACCCGGACCGGCGATACTCTCAGCTTTGACGATGAAGGCTTCTTCTGGTTCCAGGGCCGCAGCGACGACATCTTCAAGGTCAAGGGCCAGTGGGTATCGCCGATCGAGGTCGAAGCCGCGATCACTGAACATCCCGCCGTACTCGAAGCCGCCGTGGTGTCCTATCAGGACACCGACGGCCTCACCAAGCCCAAGGCCTTCATCGTGTTGAAACCGGGCGAGCAAGACAGCGACAACCTCAGCGGGGCACTCAGGGAACAGGTGCGGAAAATCGGCGGCTACAAGGTGCCCGATGAGATCGCCTATGTGGAAACCCTGCCACGGACGACGCTGTTGAAAATCGACCGCCGGACCCTACGCGAAGAGGAACGCGCGCGGCGGGCCTAGAACAAATTTCCTTAGCCCCAGAACTTGCCGGTGGCGCCGATGATAACGGTGATCAGACCGAGGGCAAGATTGGCGATAAGGGTCGGACGGATCCTTTCGATCTGCCGCGCCGCGCCATCATTGTCGCCACTGTCCAGGGCTTCGCGCAGGCGCCGGTAGGGCGAGAAATAGACGTGGCCGAAGATCAGGATCATGATCCAGCCCAGCACCTGCATGATCAAGATATGAATACCGTCGATGTCGTCGGCAAAGGCGATGGTCATGCCATAGCCGCTGCCCAACAGCGCAGCGATCGCCCCCCACAGCCAGGGGAAGAAAGTGTCCAGACATCTGCGCCAAAGACCAAGGCGGTCAGCCAGCTCCATGCCGAAGGTGGCGGGCCTGAGCACGAAATAAAGAAAGAACATGCCGCCAACCCAAATGACGGCGCCAAGAATATGCAAAGCGATGAGGACAGTCATGTTTCCCTCCCTTGGCCTAGCCGAACGTCACCGGCGCCTTGTCGGCGCCCACGGCTTTGAGGTCATCGATGTAATCCTTGAACCCGGCCTCCAGGCTGTATTCGGGCTCCCAGCCGAGATGCTCCTTGGCGGCGGATATATCAA
>CBDUSV010000098.1:0-8947 GCA_965369885.1 uncultured bacterium | reverse complement strand
CCGCCGCTATCTGGCGATCTCAGCGGCGCGTTCTTCTCGATCGCTAAATTCTTCGGCGACTTGAAGGACAAGGAAGATGCCAAGCTCGGCACCGAACAGGGCGTGGCGTCGGCGTTGGCGAACAGCCTGACAATCAACGGCCAGCAAATCCCGACTTTCCAGAAAGCCACCGGGACCGGGCCATTCGGGACTGCGTTCAACAAGAGCGGCTTGGCGGTCTATGGGGCCAGGATGGAACTGACGATGCGTGAGAAGGCGCGTGAGTTGAGCGTCAAGCACCGCCTCAATCCCGCCGCCATGCAATCGGAAATGGACCGGTTCGTGACCGGGCTCAAGGCATCGGCGCCGCCAGAATTCAAAGCCTTATTCGAGTTGCAGGGAACCAAACTCATCGGTCCCCGTATTGATGCCTCGATCGGGCGACTGATGACCTTGAGGGCCAAGGATACCGCAGCCACCCTTGACGCGCTTCTGCTCAGCACCACGGCTGATGCCCAGGAATTGGCCGGACAAGTGACCGATGGCGGACCCGGCGCGCAAAAGGCGCTGGGGCTGATCGCAAGCGGAACCAAGACCTATCTTGATAAGGTGGTCAACGCGATCGATGGGCAGACCTTCACCGCTGGCATGGCGCGAGAGCGCATCGTCAATTATCAATCCGAAGTCGCGAAACGGGTGTTGATGGGAATGTTCGATGGCTCGGACGATAAGGCGGACCTATTCACCCGTTTCGTCAAGGGCGAATTGAACGGCAAGATCACGATGGATATCCCGGTCTTGACGGACAAGGGCAAGATCGAAATCAAGAAGGGCGCCAACATCATCGCCATGATGACACCGAAGGCGTTGAAGTTCGTCCGCGCCTATATGGGGGTGAGGGTCAAGGACATCGCCAGCGCGGCAAAACACACCAAAGACGCAGCGGAAGAAAAGTTAAAGCTAGAGCGGGATACCACCGCCGATGCTTTCCTGAACCGCAGCCGTCGCGAACCGGGCACGGTGCCGCTCACCTATGCTGATGTCCTGGCATCGAACCTCACCCTTGAAAAGAAAAAGACCTTCTTGAAAATCCTCGATGATGATCTCACCGGCAAGGGCGAACGCGAGACCGCGATCTACAATGAACTCTTTGTTCGCATCGGCGCCGGCATTATCAAACTTGATACCATGATCGATGACGTGTTGCCGTCCGTTGGCAACGGCATCACCGCCGAGGATTATAAAACCTTGCGCGGCTTCGCGAAAACCATGGAAGGCGAAAAGGAAGGGCGATCCCTCAAGAACTTCTTGAATGCCGCCAAGGCACAGATCACCCAGACGACCTTGAACTTTAATGACCCATTGGGGGAAAGTCTATTTTTTGACTTCACGGAGCGGTTAAGTCGGCGTATCGAGGAAGAGCGCGCCAAGGGGATACCGCTCCGTGAATTGATGAACCCGCAATCGAAGGAGTATCTTGGGCCTATGATCAAGGATTACCAGCGGACAACGTCCCAACAATTACGGGACGTGGCCGAGAGGTTCCGCATGAGCCCACGGCGATCAGGCGCACCACGACGAGAGCCGGGCGAAAGCCCTGGGGAATTCCGCAGAAGGGTGAAGGCGAAATAGATGGCCCACGAAGCAAGCATAACGGTTGAACGCGATGGACAGCATTTCATCGAAAGCACAGTCCAACCCGGCAAGGTATTGGAAGGACCTTTTGCCACCGGGGAGGAAGCCCTGACGCGCTCTAAGGAGCGATCAAATGAATTTCAAGCTGATGCTGAGGATGCGACAAAGGCCGTTCGGCCAAGCACAGACAAGCCGATACCTGATCGTCAAGAGTTCCTTGATGCCGGCGTGATCTTGAGCGATGTCGAAAACGAATTGGATATTGGAACCAAATTGGGCGCGATCAATATCGAGACCGGCAAGGCACCATCCGAAGTGGTAGCCGATACCCTTGAGGACCCTTCGATCCGTGATGATCTTCTATCGGATCGCAGACAATTCCCCCGCGCCTACAATGTGCCGGAGCCTCCGTTGCCGGACCCGGAAGCCGTCGATGATCAACCCCCCGGTTTCCTTTTGGATGTGGGGCGCGGCGTTCTTGTGGGCGCCGCCAAGGCGGCTGATGAAATTCTCGAAGTCACTGGACTTAACAACGTGGCCGATTTCCTGGAGGAAAAGTTTCCCTTGGGGGAATTCAACATACCAGCGCCGGAGACATTGCCCGGCGAGATCGCTTCCGGCGTGACACAGGCGACAGTGGCGATGGTGCCAGCGGCGAGGCTGTTGCGCGCTGCCGGTATCACATCATCTTTCCTGCGTTGGACTGCAGCCGGTGGAATTGCGGATTTCGCCGCCTTCGCGCCTGACGATCCTGCGCTCGGTGAACTGGCGAAGGATATCGGCAAGCTCGACAACAAGGCCCTCGAAGCCGTCAGGGGATTGTTCGCGGATGCCTTGGCCAAGGACGCTGACGATAGCGATGTCGAAAAGCGGCTCAAGTCGGCAGCGGGCGGGCTCTTGGCCGGTGCCACCATTGATGGACTTATGGCGCTCTACCGTGGCGGCAAGGGTGTTGTGAAGGCGATAAACGCCACCGGCTTTGATCGTCTGCTTTTGAGTTCTCCCCCGCTCGCCGCCGCCTTCAATGAGCTTTTCGTGACACCGCAAGCCGAAGCAGCCGAAGCAAAAGGCGAAGTCCAAGTCGCGGGCATGTTTGAAAAGCTATTGCGCCCCTTGCTCAAGGGAACCCAGCGATTGACCGGCAAAGCTGCCGTGTTGTCGCGTATCTCGAAGGGCGATGAAAAGCCGCGCCGCAATCTGTGGAGCAAATTCTATAAGGACATCGTTGATGATCTCTCGCCGCTGGAGCGGAGCGTCAAGGATGTGGTGGGGCGAAAGCCGGGCGCCGCCCTTGCCGTGGCTGACGATCCCTATAAGCTGGCGCGGCTCAATCGCGGCGTCAACGGCAAGGCCGAACATTTCCTTGAGTTCTCCCCGTTCAAATTCAAGACCTTCGAGAATGTCGGCAAATCCTTGAAAGACATCCTGGCGCCCGTGAATGATCAGCTTGATGATGTGCGCGCCTATGCGGTTGCCAAGCGGTCTTTGGAGCTGCGGAGCCGTGGCATTGCCACCGGGGTTGACGACAAGGCGGCACAAGCGACCGTGGCCGAACTTGAAGATAAGATGGAACCGGTGTTTCGCGAGCTAGTCGAATATCAGGATCACGTCTTGAATTATCTCAAGGATGCCGGGATCATCAGCGAGCAAGCCGCAGTCCTGATGCGCGAAGCCAACAAGGATTATGTCCCGTTCTTCCGGTTGATGGATCAGCCGGGCGGCGGCGCGCTCACCCGAGGCATGGGCGTGAGGCAACCGGTCAAGAAGATCAAGGGCTCCACCCGGCAGATCATCGATCCCCTGGAGAGCATCGTCAAGAATACATATCTCTATTTGAACTTGGCCGATCGCAACGGCGTTGGACGCGCACTATTGGAGCTGGGCGAAAGCCACCCTGACGGCGACATGATCGCGAAGATTGTCGCAGCGCCGCGACAGGCGACTAGGGTCACGGGACCGGAAGCCATCAAGGCCAACCCTGAAATCCAACAGGTCCTTGAACAATATGCCAGTGATACCGGGGTCAATATCAAGGTCGAGGATTTCTCGGTATTCCGGCCAAACAGCATGGTTGTCGGGCGAAATCAGATCGCCGTCTATCGGGATGGCAAGCGCCTGTTGGTCGAGGTCGATCCCGAGATTGCCGATACCTTCAAGGCGTTGGATCAGGAAAGCGCCGGGACCTTGGTCAAGATCATGGGTGTGCCGGCGCGGCTGTTGCGGGCCGGCGCGGTGTTGAGCCCCGAATTCATCGCGCGCAATCCGATCCGCGATCAATTAAGCGCCTTTGTGTTTTCCGATAAGGGGTTCAAGCCGTTCCTTGATCTTAGTCGCGGCATCTTCCACATGACGAAAAAGGATGAGATCTTTCAAAACTGGATCAAGTCCGGTGGCCCGATGGCATCTCTGGTCTCGCTCGATCGAACCTATCTGCAAAAGAATATCCGCCAGATCGCCGAACAAACAGGGCTTGGCGAGCGCGTGTTGAATGTCGTCAAATCCCCGATCGAGGGTTTGCGGGTCCTTTCCGATCTTGCCGAGCGCGGCACCCGGCTTGGCGAGTTCGCCAGGGTTGCCGGGGGAGCGCCGGGCAAAGAGGAAATCTTAAAAGGCGGTTTCGCCTCGCGCGAGGTCACGCTTGATTTCCAGCGCATCGGAGCCAAGACCCGTTCGGTTAATGCCCTGATCGCGTTCTGGAATGCCAATGTCCAGGGCCAGGATAAAGTCATCCGGGCATTCAAGGACAATCCCCTGCGGACCACCGGAAAGATCGCCGCTGGCATCACCCTTCCCTCGGTCACGCTCCACGCGATCAATCGGAAATTCCATGATGATCCCGACGACCCGAACGGCTACAGCAAATTGCCGCAATGGGTCCGGGATATATTTTGGAATGTCAAGATCGGTGATACTTGGTGGCGCTTCCCGAAACCCTTCGAGTTGGGGATCATCTTCGGAACCGGAGCCGAGCGCATGGTGGATTTCATCATGGACAAGGACCCGAAGGCGTTCGATGGCATTCTTGCAACCATGGGCCGTGGCGCTGCACCTGGGCTGTTGCCCACGGCCTTGACAGCACCTATCGAGGCATTCGCCAATCGGTCCTTGTTCACCGAGCGCCCCATCATCCCGGCTGGCCGTGAGCGGCTGTTGCCGGAATATCAATACAGTCTTTACACCACCGAGACGGCGAAGGGTCTCGGCAAACTGTTGGCGCAAATCCCGGTGATCGGAGAGAGCCGGCAGATATCCCCCGCGATCATGGAAAATTATGTTCGTTCATGGACCGGTGGCTTGGGTACGCATATCCTCAACTTGGCTGATTTGGCCCTAAGAAAAACCGGCGTCTTGCCCGATCCACCGACACCGGCAACAACCTTGGCCGATATCCCTTTCATCAAGGGGTTCGTTGTGCGTCACCCGACCGCTGGCGCGGAGCCGATCCAGAAATTCTTTGATGAATTCGACAAGCAGCAATCGGCACAGCTCACCATCAAGGCGCTGATCCGTGAAGGCGATGCGGATGAGGCCCTAAAAGTCATGGAGCAAGCCGTTGCCGAAGGCCAGATGATCAAGCTGGACGGCATCAAGAACGCGCTTATCACTTCGATGAAAACCGTTCGGGCGATATGGAAGAACCCCGAGATCACGGCGGATGAGAAACGCCAGCTCATCGATGCCATTTATTCGCAGATGATTGAAATGTCGATGCTGGGCAATGAGATCGTGGAAGCCGGGAAGGCCCAGGCCAAGGAAGCCGTGGACCTGTTGCAGACCACGCCAACGCCCATACCCGAAATCCAATTTACACCACTTGAGGTTCCGTGATGGCCGAAATTAAAATCAATTTTAATGATGCGCTGATCCAATACACGGCGACCGGGGGCGAGACTTCTTTCGTCTATGATTTCCCGATCTTTGATGAAGATCATTTGGTTGTCCTCCGTCAAGCTTCTGTTGGCGCAGCCACGGTAACGATGGTCATCACCACCGGCTATACCGTGACGGGCGTTGGGGCAGAAGCGGGCGGCACTATCGAGTTGGTCACTCCGGCAACGGCGACAGTCGGCGAGATTTACACCCTGTTCCGCGATGTGCCCGAGGAGCGCGTTACCGATTTCACCCAGGCCGGCGCCTTCAATGCCGCAACGGTCAATCGCGAACTCGATTTGTTCGCGATGACTATGCAACAGCTTCGCCGCGATCTCGACCGTGCCGCCCGCATGGATACTTTCGATCAGGGCGCGGCATCGGGGATGCTGTTGCCGGAGAAAACGATCCGAGCATCCAAATTCGCAGCCTGGGATATCGATGGTGATTTCATTGCCTCAGTTGTGGACATAAGCGGGCTTGTTGTTTCACCGTTTGGGGCTAGTTTAGTAGATGATCTCAACGCCGATATCGGTCGGGCTACACTTGAAGTGCCCGGAAAGAACCGGTTGATCAATGGCGGGTTGGAGATTTGGCAGCGTGGCACGTCGTTCGCCCTCCCGGCATCGACGCTTGATACCTACACCGCCGATCGCTGGGTGGCTCACTCGACCGCCAGCGCCTCGCTGACAATCTCACGCCAAGCCGGCCTTCAATTGGGAACCTTACCCCAATCACAATACTGCGTCCGTGTCCAGAGGGACAGCGGCCAGACGGGGATTTCGGAAGTCATAGAACAACCGTTCCCGCTTGACGAAATCATCAAACTGCGCGGCAAGAAGGTTACACTATCGTTCCTCACCAAAAAGGGCGCCGATTATTCACCCGCGAGTGACTTGCTACAGGTGAGGCTGTATGCCGGCACCGGCACCGCCCAGCCCCGTCAATTCGGAGGGACTTACACCGGCGAGACCTCGCCCATTTCCAGCGATATAACTTTGACCACCGCAGTGCAGCGGTTCACCCTGACCAGCACCGTGATCATCCCCACCAACACCACGCAATTGACCGTTCTCTTTGGCGGCATCACAGTCGGCACAGCCGGGGCCAATGATTGGTTTGAGATCGACGACATTCAACTTGAGGTGTCCCAGGCGGCGACGCCGTTCGAGCGCACCCCGGATGATGTCGAGACTTCCCGCTGTCAGAGGTACTTCTTCAAGACATTCCCCCAGGCAACGGCGCCGGCGCAGAACGCGGGGCGTGCAGGGGTCCGAACTGCGACCGCCTCCGGCACCGCGACCGCCAAGGCTGTCCAAATTCAAATTGACTACCCTGTCCCAATGCTAGCCGATCCCGCCGTCACGTCGTTCAATCCATCCGCCGCAAACGCCAACATTCGGGATTTGGATGGCGCCGCCGATGTCACCGTAGGGGTCGAAGCCAGTAGCAGCAACGACGCGCATTGCTCCATAAACAATGCGGCGTCGGTCACCGACCAAAATCGGCACGAAATCCACATGACGGCAGAAGCGGAGATCTGATCAATGACCATAACAAATGTGAAATGGGCAAATTCATCCGAGACCTCGGTACTCGTTGATTTTGACGATGGCTCCCGGATCACCTCCGGTGTCAAGGTCGCCAGCGACATCAACACCATCGCCAATGGCCCGACGCGTCGCGCCGTCAAGGTCTGGGTCGATCTCGGCAACACACCCCAAGCCGCCGATCCCGTGCTGGCACCGTTGACGCCGCGCCAACAGATCATCGCTAAGCTGCGCGCCGATCCCGTCCTCAAGGCCCAAGTGATTGACAGCTTCGAGGCTCGGGGCATCACTGACAAGCAGCTAATGCTTGATGCTCTGGAAGCCAAATTCGCGGAGCCGATTTAGCGATGAACGGGCACTTTTATAATGATTACCGCGACGTTCCCAAGGGCAATTGGCCTTGGCCCAACTTCACGCCGCATGAATTCCGTTCCCGTGGCGATGACGGCGCCGCGATCCTGATCGTTCCCGAATTCATGGATCGGCTGCAATCCTTGCGATCATTTGTCATGGTGCCGTTCGTCATCACATCAGGCTATAGAACGCCAGCTTATAATATGGCGGTATCCTCGACCGGAGAGGATGGCCCACACACCACGGGCCGCGCGGTCGATATTGCGATCCATGGAGTCGATGCCCTAGACCTGCTTTCAAAGGGACTGGAATTTGCCCCATTCACGGGCGTTGGCATCAAACAGCATGGCCCGCGCAATGGGCGGTTCATTCATCTTGACGATCTACCGGAAGCGACGAGCCGGCCCCGGCCTTGGGTTTGGAGTTATTGAATGACCATTGAAAACGTCATCTTTGAAACGCCACTCCACACCCGCGAGGAAATCGAGGCGGTAATCAAGGATGGGGTCAAGGTCGAGGGCATCTTGACACAGCCGTTCATCATAACCTTTGATTGGAACGGCAAACGCTGGCGCTTTGAAATCCCCGAAGATTATGCCGCCGCGCCGTCCGTGCCATGGTGGCTTCGTTCGATCATGCCAGCCACGGGGGCAATCCGATGGATGGCCTATCCCCATGATTTCGGCTATGAATATCACAGTATGCCAAGAGCGGACTTAGATGAACTCATGGCCGCTGGCATGAAAGCCGGGGGCGATGGTTGGTTTAAACAAAACTGGGGATGGTCAGGTGTCCGTGTTGGCGGATGGTGGGCATGGTCAAAACATGAGGGCGACACCACCTTGAAAGGATTAACGCTTGTTACGGAGGATGCACAATGATGATGAAAGCAATTAAGGCACTGGCGCTGGTCATGCTGTTGGGTCTTGGCGGTTGCCCGGCCCTTAGCGCCCTAAGTGGTGCTATCGGGTCCATGGGCACGGCCTATCTTGGTGATGCCGTTGGCGAGGATATCCGCGAAGCTGCGGTATGGCGGTCGAACTACAATGGCTTGGTGAGGGATATCACCCTGGCTTACGGGAGGGCTTGTGAAAAAGCACTCGATGAGGTCCCCGCTAAAATCCCTGCCGTATGTACTGCGGCGCTCGATTTCAGCATGGACAACCAACCGCGAATTCTATTGGAGCGCATCGCCGACAGGCATCGAAGGTTCAAGGCTGGTAGACAGTCCGCACCCACTGCAGAAGCCCCATGAGGAAGCGTGTCATGAAAAACATCCCCACTTATTATCTAATCGGAGGGGCGGTTTGTGCCTTCCTCGCAATCTCCTGGACGTTCGGTGATGAATTCGGTTTCCGTCCTGTCTACAAGGCCGAGCTGGTTGCGGTGGCGGATCAGGCCGCGACCAACACCATGCAGGTTTCATGGCTGCGTCTTGATAATTTCGAGCGGATATTGAAGCGGCGGAATTTGTCCGTTCAGGAATGCGCCAAATACCGGGGACTGGCTAAGAGCCTTGGGGTTGATCCCCAACCATGCCGGCCCCATCGTCGGCGTCG
>CBDUSV010000097.1:0-8970 GCA_965369885.1 uncultured bacterium | reverse complement strand
TGTTTCTTGAAGGCGGCGGTGTAGGTGGTCATCAGCCTTTGTAGTTTTTTGCCGTGGATCACGGCGACGGGCTGGCGCTGGATTTTTTCAAGCCCCTTGACGAACGCCGGGTCAGCCAGGGCATTGGCATAGGCGGTGCGCAGCGTCTTGGTGATCCCGGCCGGCATCTTCGGCGGCCCGGCGATGCCCTTGCCGTGGAGGACCTCGGGCACGACGATGCCTTGCCACAGCGCCTTCTGGTCGTCATTGAGCCAGGTCACGGCGTTGGGCAGGGGCATCTTGATCTCGGAATTGGCAATCGAAGGCGAGTCCGGATTGCCCATGTCGGCGATCGGCTTCAAGAAGCCCTTCTTGAACCAGCCGGGGCGGAGCTTGGGCAGCGAGTACCACATGCTGCCGGCGATGTAACCGTTGACGTCGCCGCGCTCAAGCATCAACAAGGTGTCGGAGGTGCCACTGCGGGCCACGGTCATGATCTTCAAGGGGACGTCAAACCACATGGCCAGCATGCCGGTGGCCAGAAGCTTGCCGGAAAGATCCTCGGGACGTCCGATCGGCTCCGCCAGGGTGATCTTGACCTTGCCACCCTTCGCTTCGGGGATGGAGTTGTAGGGCAAGGTTCCGCGCACCAGCAGAACCACGTCGCGCTTGGCGTGGGTGCCGATCTGGGTGAACTCGGCGGTCACGAACTTGGCGACCGGGTCGACCATTTCACGGCCAATGCTGGCGCTGGCGACGAATGACAGGGTCAGCCCGTCGGGCTTTGCTTCCCACACATAGTTCCGCCCGGACGGGTTGGGAAACAGGTTGTTGACCTGGAAGCGCGGGTTGCCGGGAATGAACTTGCCCCAGTGGGCGGCGAAGTACCGCGCCTGCAGATCGGTGCCGCCGCCGGGCTTGAAATCGACCACCAGGCGGATGGACTTGCCCTTGAAATGCTTGGCCGCATTGAATTCAGCCGCCGCCGCCTGGCTGCCGCCGAAAGCGCCCCCGAAAGTCCCAAGGGCCAGCAACAGCGCCGTTAAGGCCGGGACAATGGGCCGCAAACGCGTTGGACGCGCAGAGATGAAGGATCTCAACATGATGTAGGTTCCTTTCCGATGCCGATATTTCGGTGTTCGGTGTTCTATTTGGTTACCGCATCCAGCTCTTTATCCAGTTCCTTGAGGATGGGGCTGTATTTGGTGGTGTTGCCGCCACGGACCCCTTTGAGGACGTTGCCGGCGCGGCCGTCCAACTTGGCTTTTTCCACCGTCAGATCGATCCGATTGACGGCGGGGTCACGGAACACGTTCATCGGATCCTTGCCATTTTCCACCGCCTGGAGGGCGTCCTCGAGCAACTGGCGGTAAAGGATGATGCCCTTGTCGGACCGGCCCAAGTTTTCAATGGTGCGGTCGGTGATGGCCCCTTGGGTGATCCAGGCGACGATGTCCTGGCCTGAGTTGTTGTCAAGGATGCCCCACTGGGGCAGTCCCGATTTGTCGAGCACCGGCACCGGCGCCTCGTAGAACGGGATGTCCTCAGGCTTCTGGGGCAAAATTTCCACGCCCGAGGCCGGGGTGTAGCAGCGGTACCACCAATACGCGGTGTTCTCGTCATCGATGGGGACGCGGATTTGGAACACCGGAGTGGCCTCGCTGCCGCTTTTGAGGTAGTTGGGGAAGACCACGGGATGGCCTACCGCCCAGTCCTCGTCGGCCTCGGTTTCGTTATCCACGATGCGCCGTTTGATGATGCCGTGGTCGAATACGTCGAAGCCGATCTTCTGGTGAGACTGGGGATCGCGCTGCCTCTCGGGCTGACCCAGCTTGTCCACCACATAGTTGAACATGTGCTGGTGCAGCCATTCCACATGGATCTGGTCCAGCGAGTTCTCCATGATCTGCAGCCAGTTGCACGGCAGGACGGCGTAGCCGACCTCGCGCCTGACGTCATCCATGACGTAGAGGTCCCACGGCGGCAGCAACGGGGCCGGGGCCGGTCCCATATAGCCGAACAGCATGCCGCCGGCCTCGCCGACCGGGTAGGCCGGGATGGTGACCTTGTCCTTGAAACTGCCTTCCGGGTCTTCGGTTTCCTCATAGGGTTGTTCGGTGCAGGCGCCGGTTTCGTCGAACAGCCAGCCGTGATAGGAGCAACGCAGGCCGCATTTCGCCGGCATGCCATAGACCATCGACATGCTGCGGTGGGGGCAGCGGTCGCCGATCAATCCGTAGGTGCCCGAAAGGTCGCGGTAGAGCACCAGATCTTCGCCCAGCAGCCTGACCGGGAAAGTGTCGCGGCCCTTCATCTGGGAGACCGTGGCGATGGGGTGCCAATAGCGCCGCATCACTTCGCCCATGGGTGTGCCGGGCCCCACCAGGGTCAGGCGATCGTTCTGTTCCTTTGTCAGCATGATTTCCTCCTGATTTTAGCCACTTTGCGGCATTATTTTGCACCGGCCCCCGCCATTCAGTGGCGCGCGTCTTCTGTAAGAGTTCGACGCGGTTTTAGGTGTTTTGCCCGAAGCTTTTGTCTAGCATAGGCTTGGACAACCGGGTAAGGCAAGGCCATCCCCGGAATGAAGAAATAAACCGGGTTCGGGGAAACCAAGAGGGCGCCATGGAAATCAAATATGGGCTGATCAGCGCGGATTCGCACGCCGCCTTCGGCCGTGACGACTTCACGTCCAGAATGTCGAAGACCAAGTGGGGCGACAAAATCCCCCAGGTGGTGGAATTCGAGATGGATGGGGAGACCGTGAGTGGCTGGAGCCTCTATGGCGAACAGCCCAAGGCGCCCCGGGGTTTCCGGCCCCAAGTCTGCAACTGCCCGGTGCTGATGGGCGAGCCCTTTCCCAACTGGCCGAAGCGCTGGGAGGACGTGCCGAAGATGGCCTATGACCCGGTGGAGCGGCTGAAGGCGCTGGATATCGACCGGGTCGATGCCGAGGTGCTGTTCCCCAACCCGCCGGGCGGTAACTATTTCCAGTTCGACGATCCCGACTACGAGTTCGCCACCATCCAGACCTACAACGACATCCTCTCGGACTGGACCAAGGTCTCGGACCGTTATTTGCCCCTGGTCAGCATTCCCTACCTGCAGCCGCCCGAGATCATCGCCAAGGAGGTTGAACGCGCGGTGGAGAATGGCCATTGCGGCGTCAACCTGCTGGGCCGCTCGCCCGAGGGGCTACCCCATATCGCCGATCCCCATTGGTATCCGCTGTGGGACGTGTGCGAGCAGCTTAGCGTTCCCATCCATTTTCACGGCTCGGCCGGGATCGGGGTGGGGGATTCGGCGAAGTCGTGGGACCGCTACAGCACCCGCCAGGCCCATTCGGCGTCCACCAGCACGTCGGCGACGACCCCGGCGTTTATCGTTCCGCAACTGATCTTCACCGGGGTGACCGAGCGCTACCCCGGCCTCAAATGCGTGTTCGCCGAGGCCGGCATCGGCGGGCTGAACTACCTGATATCGACCTGCGACCACGAATGGGAGACCCGCAAGCTGTGGACCGAAGGCCTCACCACACGGCCGAGCGAGATCGTCAGCCGCCAGATGTTCGTCAATTTCTGGTTCGAGGAAGAGGGCATCAAGCTGCGCCACGAAATCGGCATAGACAACATCATGTGGGAATCGGACTTCCCCCATGTCGCTGCCTACTATCCCGATTCATGGGGCTCGATCGATCGGGTCCTGGACGGCGTGCCCGACGATGAGCGCCGCAAGCTGCTCTATGAGAACGCGCTCCGGGTCTACCGGATCAAGGCCACCGTGCCAGCGGAATAACGAAACCGGGGAGAAGTTGCGTGCAAAGGAAATACGGCTTCATCAGCGTCGACGACCATGTTCAGGAACCGCCGGATTTGTGGACATCCAGGCTTTCCAAGGACCGCTGGGGCGACCGCATTCCGCATCTGGCGCCAAATGGCGATGGCGGTGAGCACTGGGTGGTGGACGGCGAGGTCGTGCTTGGCGGTGACGTCGCCCGCACCGGCGCCCTGATGGACGACCGTAATGCCGAACCCGCAACCTGGGATGAGGTCCCCGATGAGGCCTATGTGCCCAAGGCTCGGCTCGAGGCGATGGACGGCGCCGGGGTGGATTGCTCGGTGCTGTTTCCGACGGTTGCCGGCATGGCCGGCGAGGCCTTCGGGCGGCTTGGCGATCCCGAACTCGAGCAAGCCTGTGTCGAGGCCTACAATGACTGGCTGATCGAGGACTGGGCATCGGCCAGCGACCGCTTCATCCCGCAATGTATCGTGCCGATCTCGTCGCCCGAAGCGACGGTGGCGGAGATCAGGCGCGCCGTTGCCAAGGGCCACAAGGGCGTGGTCTTTCCCGCCTTACCCTACGACCTGCAGGACTTGCCCCATATCGGCGAGGCGGTCTATGACCCGGTGTGGGCGGTGTGCGAGGAGTTGGATGTGCCGCTCTGCCTCCACGCCGGGGCATCATCCGGCCTCGAATACGAACCCTATCTCGATCTCGCGCCCAACCTGGCGAAGGCGCTGGCGGCGGTGACCAGGCCGGTCTCCAGCGTCTATGTGCTGGGCGTTTACCTGTTCACGCGAATTTTGCAGCGCCACCCCAAGCTACGCGTCGTGCTGGCGGAAAGCGCGCTGAGCTGGGGCTTGCTCTATCTCGAATGGGCCGACCATCAGGCCGATCATGACCAGTTGGCCAGCGAGGGCTATGAGCTGCCGCCGTCGGAGATGTTCCACCGCCAGTGCTATTTCAACGCCTGGTATGACAAGGTGGCGCCGTTCGCGCCTTACATCCACACCGAGAACATCCTGTGGTCGACCAATTTCCCGTTGGCGACGTCGACATGGCCCAACACCCAGGAATCTATCGAGCGCTGCTTCCAGGGCATCTCGGACGAGGGCCGCGACCAGGTGCTGTGGCAGAACGCCGCGGGGCTCTACGGGCTTTAGAGCACTATCATTCCGGGGGCTCTCAATGGGCTGGGGGCGGCGCCAGGATGTCGGAGGTGACCTCGGCAACGGTGCGGCAGCCGACATAGGCCATGACCTTCTCGAATTCGGTATAAAGGATGGATAGCGCCTTTTCGGCGCCGGCTTGTCCGGCGACGGCGGTGCCGTAAAGGGTGGCGCGGCCGGTCATCACCGCGTCGGCGCCCAGCGCCAGGGCCTTGACCATGTCGCTGCCGCGGCGGATGCCGCTGTCAAGGATGACGGTGGTGCGCCCGCCCACCGCGGCGACGACCTCGGGCAGGATGTCGATGGAGGGCGCCGCGCTGTCCAAGGCGCGCCCGCCATGGTTCGAGACCACGATGCCGTCGGCGCCATTCTCGACCGCCAGCACCGCGTCCTCTTCGCGAAGGATGCCCTTGATAATCAGGGTCCCGGGCCAGAAGTCGCGCATGCGCGAGATGTCGTCCCAGGTCATGGCACGGTGGCGCATGGGCCGTTCCGAACCGGTGCCGCGGGTGATGCGGTGCTGGTATTTGGCCGGATAGTTTTCATGGCGCGGCATCCCGGTGGTCACCAGATAGCGGAACATCACCCCCAACAGCCATTCCGGGTGCATGGTCATGTCGGTCAGCGATCGCAGCGACGGCGTGAAGGGGATGGTGAAGCCGTTGCGGCGGTTGTATTCCCGGTTGTTGCCAAGGCCGCCATCGATGGTCACGATCAGGGTCTCGAAACCGGCATCTAGCGCGCGCTTGACCATCTGATAGGAGAGCTCTTCCTCCTTCCACATATAGATCTGGTACCACAGCCGGCCGCCATCGGCTGCCTTGGCGATGGTCTCCATGGCGGTGATCGAGCCGGTCGCGAGCGTGAACGGGATGCCCTTGGCCGCCGCCGCCTTGGCCAGCGCCGCCTCGCCCTGGTACCAGCTGAGCCCGGCGACGCCGGTCGGCGAGATCGCCATGGGAAGGTTGCTGCGCTTGCCGAACAGATCGATGCCCATGTCCATTTCGGTCAGATCGACCAGGAACCGGGTGCGAAGCTTCATGCGCCGGAACGCCTCGCGGTTGTCGGCAAGGGCGACCTCGTCCTCGGCGCCGCGGTCGATATATTCGAACACGCCCTTGGGCAGGCGGCGGCGCGCGCGATCCCGCAGATCCGCGATGTTGTAGCAACGGTCGAGACGCGACATCGAATTCTCCCCTTAAAATTTCGGGGCGTTCGCCCCGTTTTTACTTCGTGGGCATTCGCCCCGTTCTTCAATACGTGGTTATTCGTCCTGGAAATCCTCTCGGGCCGGGATTTGTTCTTCCAACATGATGGAACCGAATCGTTTTGCCAGTTTTTCCCAGTTCACCCCGTGGTGCGCCGCGCCGCCCAGAACATTGCGGAACTGCCGCGTCACGTGATTGTCTTCAAACAATAGCCGCCCGCCGCCTGCATTGACCAGCCGGGTCGATGCCATCAGCACCAACTGGCAGGCATAGGCGACATTGCGCGTCGACGTCGCCAGTTCGATCTGGGAGAACGGCTCGTGGCGCTCCAACTTGCGCATGGCGCCGCGGATGGTGTTGAGATAGAGCGCTTCGGCGGCATCGATCTCGGCGTGACATTGGGCCGCCAAAATCTGGGTGCCTTCGAGCTTGCCTACGGGCACACCGCGGGACTTGCGCGGCCGGGTATAGGCGTACCATTCCTCCATCACCCCCTTGGCCATGCCGACGGTAAGCGCCGCAAAGCCGGTGGTGGTGATGCCGCCGCGGGGCGTGCGGTAAACCGGCGCCTTGTTGATCTTGGTGCCCGGCCCATTGCCGTCGCGTGCGAGCGCGACATTGAGGAAACGGTGGGCGGGAACGAAGGCATCCTCCACCACGAAGCTTTTCGATCCAGTGCCCGCCAGGCCAACGACATGCCAATCGTCGATGATGGTGGCGTCTTCCTTGGGCACCAGGAAGAAATGGGGGCCGTCCAATTCGTCGCCGTCCTGGATAAAGCCGCCGCAGATCATCCAGCCGGCGTGGTCGATGCCGCTGGAAAAGCCATGGCGGCCGGAAAAGATATAGCCGCCATCGACCCGCCTGGCGCGGCCCACCGGATCGAACGCCGCCGAGATCAGGACGTCCGGGTCCGGCCCCCAGACGTCTTCCTGGGCTTCCGGCTCGAAGGTGGCGACCAGTTGGGCATGGCCGGCGCAGATCCGTTGGATCCAGGCCTGGGAGCCGCAGGCGGCGGCGAGGATCTGGGTCACCTCGCACAAGATGTCCCATCCCAGCTCATAGCCATTGTAGCGCTGTGGCATCGACATGCGGATCAGCCCCAACCGCCTGTAGTCTTCAATGGTCTCGACCGGGACGCAACGGTCGGCATCGCATTGCCGGGCACGGGCGCGCAGAAGCGGCGCGATTTCCCGGGCCCGGGCCAGCATCTCATCGCGGCCGGGCAGGGCGTCCGGTTTGCCGATTACGGTGTCTTGTTCCGTCATCGTGTGGGTGTTTCCTGCCATTTTTAATCCGGGTCCCAGACCCGGTTGTCATTTGCCCTAGCATCGGCCCAAGCGCCGCCTTAGGGAAGGGCTTTTTTCATGGCGGCGGAAATTTCAAGCCCCAAACCGGGGGCCATCGGTGCCGAGATACACCGGGGACAGGCGGGGCCTCCGAGACGCGCCGCATCCGCCGCCGGCGCTATCAGCGATTTACCTTGCAAAAGCCAACAATTAGTTTTATATCTAATTATAAAGGTGTGTTCACTGGGAATCAAGTATCCGGAGGTGTGTCCGAGAATGTGCCCGGGGATGCGTTTAGGAAAGAGTTCGGGAATGCGTCCGGGAATAGGTCCCGGAATGCATCCGGAAATTGGTTCGCAATCGAGGAGGTCGAGATGTACAAGAAAATTCTAGTTGCCACCGATGGATCGGACATGGGCGCCCGCGCCGTCAGCCTGGCCAGTGATCTCTCCCGCGCCTACGGGGCCCGGCTCTTGGTCGTGCACGTTCTCAACCTCGAGGACGAGGACCCGGATTGGATCCGTTTCGCTGGAGCCGAGATTGTCGATCCGTCCGGTGTGGAGGTGCAGAATGCCCTCAATGCCGCCAAGCAGGGGATCATGGAGGATACCAAGTCGCGCCGGCAGGTTGCCCAGGAGGTCGCCGAGGGGCTGCTCCATTCCGCCAAGACCAAGGCCCGGGGCGATGGCGTTGCCAAGGTCGATACCATCGTCGAGATCGGCAAGCCCGCCGATTGCATTCTTGAAGCCGCCGAGCGCGAACATGCCGACGCCATCGTCATGGGGAGCCACGGTTACAGCGATCTCAAGGGGCTTTTCGTCGGCAGCGTTTCCCACAAGGTCGCCCACGAGGCGGGCTGCCCCTGTATCGCCATCACCTAATTTACCTGATTGGTGGCCGCTTTTTAGGCGTCGGCGTTCTCGGGGGCTTCCTTGTCGGCCGCCTCCTTGGCCAGGCGCAATCCTCGCAGCCTTGACACCAGTTCCGCTTTCTCCTCCCGTGCTTTTTCCCTTTCCTTCAAGGCGTGGGCGGCCTTTTTCTGGGTAGCGGCGAACTGTTCCTCGGCTCTTGATTTTGCTGGAATCCGCATTTCGGTCTTCCTCTCCTTTGGTTTAAAGCGTCATGGTGGTTCAAGCTGTCACGGGCCGGATTTTCATCCCGGCGCGTGGGCGGACTTCGCCGCCCGCCTGCGCTTGCGGCCGCCCTGGGGCCGGCCGCGCTTGTGCCAGGGCCGGGCATTGGCATTCCTGGGGGATTTCCTGGCGGAATTCATGGCCTTGCCCAAGCCCCCGGGCGCCGAATTGCCGGGCCCATCCGGGGTAAACTCTTCGCCGATCACCACCAGCCGGCGCTGGATCAGGCGTTCGATGTCGCGCAGGTAATCGCGCTCGGCCGGGTCGCAGAACGACAGCGCCACGCCGCCGGCGCCGGCCCGCGCCGTGCGCCCGATGCGATGGACATAGCTTTCCGGCTCGTTGGGAAGCTCATAATTGATGACATGGGTGACGCCGTCGACGTCGATGCCCCGGGCCGCGATATCGGTCG
>CBDUSV010000096.1:0-9021 GCA_965369885.1 uncultured bacterium | reverse complement strand
CCCAAGGAGATGGACAGCAATGTCGAAATCGCGGCCCCCGTGGTCGGCGATATCGGCTCCTGCGTTCAGGCCCTGCTTGAAGCCATGGGCAAAGACTGGACCGCGCCACCGGCGGAGTGGACGGACGCGGTCAAGGCCAAGGTGGAAAGCAACGTCGCCAGAATGGCGCCGAGGCTGCAAAACAACAACATACCGATGGATTACCACGGTGCGCTCGGTGCCCTGCGCACAATCATTAAAGAGCGGCCGGATGCGATCTTAGTCAATGAGGGCGCCAACACCCTCGATTTTGCACGCTCCATCATCGATTGTTACCAGCCACGCAAACGCCTCGACGTGGGAACCTGGGGTGTCATGGGTGTTGGCATGGGCACCGCCATCGCGGCAGCCGTGGTGACGGGCAAGCCCGTGCTGGCAGTCGAAGGCGATAGCGCCTTTGGTTTCTCGGGCATGGAGATTGAAACGATCTGCCGTTACAACCTGCCGGTTTGCGTCGTCGTCTTCAATAACGGCGGTATCTATCGGGGGACCGACGTCAATCCTTCCGGCGGTTCGGACGTCGCCACAACGGTTTTCGTCAAGGACGCCCGCTACGACAAGATGATGGAAGCGTTTGGCGGCGTCGGTGTCCATGTGACATCGCCTGATGAATTAAGCCGAGCCGTGAACGCAGCCATGGATTCCGGCGAGCCGACCTTGGTGAACGCAGTGATTGACGAGAAGGCCGGCACCGAGAGTGGCCGTATCGGCAATCTCAATCCGCAAAGCGTCGTGTCCCGGAAATAGCAAGGAACTAACCAAGCTACACGACCTAGATCAATTCTCAGCAAGAGGACATTATGGGAAAAGCATTGGAAGGCGTTCGGATTCTCGACATGACCCATGTTCAGTCGGGGCCGACCTGCACCCAGATTCTGGCGTGGTTCGGCGCCGACGTCATCAAGATCGAGCGGCCCGGCGCCGGCGACCCGACCCGCGGCCAATTGCGCGACATTCCGGATGTAGACAGCCTTTATTTCACCATGCTGAACCACAACAAACGCAGCATCACGCTCAACCCCAAGACCGAGGCGGGCAACAAGATTTTCGCCAGGCTGATCGAGGAATGCGACGTCATGGTGGAGAACTTCGCCCCCGGCGCCATCGACCGCATGGGCTTTCCCTGGGAGAAGATCCAGGAGATCAATCCACGCATGATCTACGCTTCGGTCAAGGGCTTCGGCCCCGGCCCCTACGCCGATTGCAAGGTCTATGAGAATGTCGCCCAGTGCACCGGCGGCGCGGCCTCGACCACCGGCGAGATCGATGGTTACCCCATGGTGACCGGCGCCCAGATCGGCGATTCCGGGGCCGGCATCCATCTCGTGGCCGGCATCCTGGCCGCCCTTTTGCACCGGGAAAAAAGCGGCAAGGGCCAGCGCGTCGAATGCGCCATGCAGGATGCGGTGCTGAATCTGTGCCGGGTGAAATTGCGCGACCAGCAGCGCCTTGCCCATGGCCCGCTGACCGAATATCCGCAATATCCCAACGGTACCTTCGGCGACGCCGTGCCCCGGGCCGGCAATGCGTCGGGCGGCGGCCAGCCGGGCTGGATCGTCAGATGCAAGGGCTGGGAGACCGACCCGGATGCCTACACCTACGTCATCACCCAGGCGGCGGCATTCGAGGGCCTCGCCAAGGTCATCGGCCATGAGGATTGGATCGAGGACCCGGAATGGAACACGCCGAAGGCGCGGCTGCCCAAGCTCGACCAGGTGTTCGGCGAAATTGAAAAATGGACCATGACCAAGACCAAGTTCGAGGTCATGGATATCCTCAACCCGCTGAACGTGCCGTGCGGCCCGATCCTGTCCATGAAGGAGATTTCCGAGGAGCCATCCCTGCGCGATACCGGCACCGTGGTCGAGGTCGACCACCCCGAGCGCGGCAAGTATCTGACCGTCGGCAACCCGATCAAGCTGTCGGATTCACCCTCCGATGTGGCGCGCTCGCCGCTCTTGGGCGAGCACACCGAAGAGGTTCTCAAGACCGTCGTCGGTCTCGATGACCAGGACATAGAAATAGCCCGCCAACAGGGCGCGATCTGACGCGTTATTCACGCGGATTCAATCAGGAGATATCAAACATGGCTTACAACAAGAAGGCTGTTCGCGCGGTGCTCGCCAAGGCCCGGGCCCAGGGCCGCACGGCACTGACCGCCCTGGAGAACAAGAAAATCTGTGCGGCCTACGGCATTCCGCTGCCCCGCGAGGGCCTCGCCACGTCCGCCGCCCAGGCCGCTACCATGGCCAAGCGCATCGGCTTTCCCGTGGTGATGAAGATCGTCTCCGAGGATATCCTGCACAAGACCGATGCCGGCGGCGTCATTGTCGGCGTCGCCAGCACCGCCGACGCCCGGCGCGCCTACAACACCATCATCAAGAATGCGCGGAGCTATAACAAAAATGCGTCCGTCATCGGCATCCAGGTCCAGAAGATGCTGCCCGCCGCCCAGGAGGTCATCATCGGCGCCGTCACCGATCCCAGCTTCGGCAAGCTGGTGGCGTTCGGTCTCGGCGGTATCCTGGTCGAGGTCATGAAGGACATTACCTTCCGCCTGGCGCCCGCCTCCAAGCGTGACGCGCTGGGCATGATCAACGGCATCAAGGCCGCCGAAGTGCTGCGCGGCGTGCGCGGCGCCGATGCGGTGGACAAAGGCGCCATCGCCGAGATCATCACCAACGTCTCCAAACTGGTGAGCGACTTCCCGGAAATCAGCGAGATGGACCTCAACCCGGTGTTCGCGCGCAAGAAAGGCGCGACGGCGGTGGATGTGCGCATCCTGATCGACAACTCCCCGGCCAAGACGCCGTGGCGGCCGTCCCAGAAGGAAATCCTCTCCGCCATGAAGCGGATCATGATGCCGAAATCGATCGCCGTGGTCGGGGCCTCCGCCGAAGACGGCAAGATCGGCAACTCGGTGATGAAGAACCTGATCGATGGCGGCTATAAGGGCAATATCTACCCGGTCCATCCCAAGGCCGACAAGATCCTCGGGCACAAGGTCTACAAAAGCGTGCTCGACATCCCGGGCCGGGTCGATGTGGCGGTGTTTTGCATTCCGGCCAAGTTCTGCGCCGGCGCCATGGAAGAGACCGGCAAGAAGAAGATCTCCGGCGTGGTCATGATTCCGTCCGGGTTCGCCGAGATCGGCGAGGTCAAGCTGCAGGATGAATTGCTGGCCGTCGCGCGCAAATACAATGTGCGCATCATGGGCCCCAACATTTACGGCTTCTATTACACACCGCAGAATCTGTGCGCCACCTTCTGTACGCCCTACGACGTCAAGGGCAAGGTGGCGCTGTCGTCGCAAAGCGGCGGCGTCGGCATGTCGATCATCGGCTTCAGCCGCTCGACCGGCATGGGGGTCTCGGCCATCGTCGGGCTCGGCAACAAGTCGGACCTGGACGAGGACGATCTGCTGACCTATTTCGAGCAGGACAAGAACACCCAGGTCATCGCCATGCATTGCGAGGACCTCAAGGACGGCCGCAGCTTCGCCCAGGTGGCGAAACGGGTGTCGAAGAAGAAGCCGATCATCGTGCTCAAGGCCGGGCGCACGGCGCTGGGGGCCCGCGCGGCGGCGTCCCACACCGGGGCGCTGGCCGGCAACGACAAGATATACGAGGACATCCTGGCGCAAAGCGGCGTCATCCGGGCGCGCAGCCTCAATGACATGTTGCAGTTCTCCCGTGGCCTCCAGGTTCTGCCGACGCCCAAGGGCGAGAACATCGTCATCATCACCGGCGCCGGCGGTTCCGGCGTGTTGCTGTCCGATGCCTGCGTCGACAATGATCTCAAGCTGATGCGGATGCCCAAGGATCTCGATGCCGCGTTCCGCCAGTTCATCCCGCCGTTCGGCGCCGCCGGCAACCCGGTGGACATCACCGGTGGCGAGCCGCCCCAGACCTATGCCAATACCATCAAGCTGGGCCTGGAGGAAAAGCGCATCCATTCCCTCATCCTGGGCTATTGGCACACCATCATCACGCCGCCTATGGTGTTCGCCAAGCTTTGCGCCGAGGTCGTCGAGGCCGGGCGCCGCAAGGGCATCAACAAGCCGGTGGTGGCGTCCCTGGTCGGCGATACCCAGGTCGAGGAAGCGTCGGAATATCTCTATGAGCGCGGCATCGTCGCTTACCCATACACCACCGAACTGCCGGTGGCGGTGCTCGGCGCCAAATACCGCTGGGCGCGGGGCGCCGGCAAGCTTTAGACGCCGCTCATTCGTTATCGCGGTTCCAAGATAAGTTTGTGGCTGGCTCCGCCATCCGGGGCCGGGCCGATGGTGAGGTATTCGCCGTCGCGCCACCGTCGGTTCAGATCGCGGTAGTGGCCGGACAACGGATTGCCCGATTGTCCGGTGGCGGTGATGAATTTCGAGCCCTGGAGATTCCCCAGATCATAAATCGCGCGCAGTCCCGGCCCGTGGATATGGCGGAAAGGTGCTTTGGCGTCGGTTATGCGGCTGGTGCCGCGATTGACGGTGAAGTTGCTGCCGCTGGTGGCGATTTCGATCCCGGCATATTTTCCCAACACCGGCACCCGGGACAGCACCCGTGGCCGGAACCAGGCCCGGTGGGCGTCTCCCCAGCGCCAGTCCGCGATGTTTGGGCCGTAAGACGTGGCGAGATCGTCGAGGGCAAGGTCCAGCGCCGCGCCCAGGCGCTGGGGGCAGGTCTCGGCCGGGGCGGTGGAAATGTCGTCGCACCACCGCCGCTTGCGGCTCAGCATCGCCTTGACCACACGGGGACGCAGCCTCCAGTAGCGGTGAAAATCGGGGCCGAGCTCATCGCCGTAGATCAACCGGTTGGCGTGGCGCAACCAGGCCGAGAAAATCAGCGGCTCGGGACGGCGGCGGTCCATGGTGCCGTCCCATTGTTTGAGAAGGCCAAGGGCCCGGGATGCCATCTGGCTTTGCCGGCCCTCAAGGCTCAAAACTTCGCCCAGCATGGGCCTTAAGAGATCGCGGGCGGCGAGGGAGACCACGTCCATCTGCATCCGCGCCACGCCGGCAAGGTCATGGCGCGCCTTGGCGTCGAGCAATTGGTTGATGCGCCGGGCGCGATAGGGCGGCGCCCAGTCCCGGCCCAGGAAGTGGGGGTAGCCCGGCCCGGCGATCCGGTTGTTGGCGTTGACGATGCGCCCCGACGGTGGGTTCAGCCGGTGGGGCAGCTCGGTGAAGGGGATGAAGCCGATCCAGTCGCCGGCGCCGGTCCAGCCAAGGCTCGGAATCCAGCCCGGCACCGGATGCGGCCCGGCTTTTCGCACCGGCACCAGGCCGGCGGAATAAAAGCCGATATTGCCGCCGACATCGCCATAGACGAAGTTCTGATGGGGGCCACGGAAATTTTCCAGGGCGGCGACGAAACCGGACCAGTCACGGGCGCGGGCCAGGCGGAAGAAGGCTTCGGGCGAGCGGTCGGCGGGCTGAAGGGCGGCGGAGGCATAGGCCAGGACATCACCCCCACCGCCGGGATGTTTCGCCGCCACCGCCATCCGCGCATCGCCCAGCACCGGGCCGTGGCGGGTCTGGCGGACGACGTGGACCACCGGCTCTCGGCCGCGCACCCGGATCACTTCGCGGCGCAGGGTGAAAGGCTCCGAGCCCATGGGCGTGAGATAGCGGCCCGGGTCCTTGGGGTCGGGGCGCTCGATGAAAATATCCTCGGTATCGGAGCCGGCATTGGTCAGGCCCCAGGCGATGTGGCCATTGTGGCCGAGGATGTGGAACGGCACCCCCGGCGCGGTGGCGCCGGTCAGGGTGAATTCCGGGGTCTCGATCCGCGCCAGATACCAGATGTTGGGCGCGGCAAAGCGTAGATGGGGGTCGTTGGCGAGAATCGGCGCGCCGCTCTCGGTGTGCTTTCCGGCCAACACCCAACTGTTCGACGCATTGCCCGGCGCCGGCATGGCCGCCCCGATGTTCCAATCCACATTCCAATCCACCTTCCAATCCATAGGGGCGGTGGCATTGGCGGCATCGGTGGCATCGGTGGCATCGGGGGCAAGGCCTGCGAGGGTGGTGGGGGCATCATCCGGATAAGGCGGCCACAGCGCCATGATCTGCTCCGGGGTGAGCCGGCCCATGATGCGCGCGCGCAAAATCTCGGTGCGCGAATTGCGCGCGAGCCGCGTCGCCATCAGTTTGCTCCACACCATGGAATCGGCGCCACGCCAGGGTTCCGGGTGGAAGCCGAGGACATGGAATTGCAACGGCCAGGCCCCGTCATGGCCGGTCAAATAGCCATTGACCCCGGCGGTGTAGGCATCGACCACGGCACGCACATCGGCGGACAACACATCCAGGGTGGCGGAGGCTATGTGGTAAAGCCCCAGCGTCCGCATGCGGCGGTCTACGGCAAGCAGATTTGGGCCCAGGACTTCCGCAAGCCGCCCGGCGCCGAGGCGGCGGGTACTCTCCATCTGCCACAGCCGGTCCTGGGCATGGACGAAGCCCAGGGCGAAATAGGCGTCCAGGGTGGATTTGGCGCGGATGGTGGGAATGCCATGGCGGTCGCGGCTGATCTCAACCTGGCCTTCGATGCCGGCAATGGTGATCGTACCGTCAAGCTGGGGCAGCGAGGTCCGAAGCCACAGCCAGCCGCCCGCCGCCACCGCGCCGGCAACCAGGATCAATATGGCAAGGGTAACCCCTGTCCAGCGCCAAAATCTTGCCATTCTCACCGGGGTCAGTACTCAGCCGGCCTTGAGCCGCTTGGCGGCATCGACGGCGGCATAGCTCAGTACCCCGTCGGCGCCGGCGCGCTTGAAGGCGGTGAGGATTTCCATCATCACCGCTTCGCCATCGATCCAGCCATTGGCCGCCGCCGCCTGGACCATGGCGTATTCACCGCTGACCTGGTAGGCGAAGGTGGGCATGGCAAAGGCGTCCTTGACCCTTTGGATGACATCGAGATAGGCCAGGCCCGGCTTGACCATGATCATGTCGGCGCCTTCGGAGATGTCGAGCGCCACCTCGCGCAGGGCCTCGTCCGTATTGCCCGGGTCCATCTGGTAGGTGCGCTTGTCCTTGCCGCCCAGGTCCTTGGCGGACCCGATGGCATCGCGAAACGGTCCATAGAAGGCCGATGCGTATTTGGCGGCATAGGCCAGGATCAGGACATGTTCGAACCCGGCCCCGTCCAGCGCCTGGCGGATGGCGCCGACCCGGCCATCCATCATGTCGGACGGCGCGATGACGTCGCACCCGGCCTCGGCCTGAACCAGGGCCTGGCGGCAGAGCACCTCGACGGTTTCGTCATTGACGATGATGCCATCGCGCACCAGCCCGTCATGGCCGTGGCTGGTGAAGGGGTCGAGGGCGACATCGCACATCACGCCGATGTCGCCATGGGCGGCCTTGACCGCCTTGACCGCGCGGCACACCAAATTGTCGGGATTTTGCGCCTCGGCGCCTTCGTCGGTTTTGAGCGCACTATCGATGGCGGGAAAAATCGCCACCGCCGGGATGCCCAGGTCCTTGGCTTCGCCGACCGCGTCCACCACACGGTCGATGGAAAGCCGTGCCACCCCCGGCATGGCTTCGACCGGGTCGGCCTGGCCGGCGCCTTCCTGGACGAACACCGGCCAGATGAAATCATCCGGCGAAAGACGGATTTCGCGCACCAGGCGCCGGGACCAGTCGGCGCCGCGGTTGCGCCTGAGCCGGGTGGTGGGAAATCCGCCGGGAAAAGCGGTCTCGGGGTTCCCCCCGGCGTCCCCCCCGTCTGCTCTGTCGGAGGGGTTGAGATTGCGCAGAATGGAACGAATGTTCATGGCCGGCGCCCTATGGCAAGGGAAGGACGATGCCCGCACCGAGGCGCGGAACTTCGAGAGCAATGTTGGGGGCAATACTAAGGCGGCTGCGAGCCCCTGACAATCGGGGATACGGGCTGGGATACGGCTAAGGATGCGGCGGCGGCATCATTCGCGAGGTGTCCACGCTATTGGATAAAACCCTTTGCAATCAGAGCCCTGAGGCTGGCCGGGCTTGCCCAGCGACGAAATGGGATGGTGGCAAATGGCTCTTTTTAAACAAAAATTAACGACTAAAGCACGATACTGGTATTCCCTAACTGAGCCACAGAACCTAGAGCGAGGATACCGTGACACACCCTTATCACGAGGTGATCTCCCTGATCGAACGGCTGCACAGGCATTTCCTGGAAGTCGTCAAGACCGAGCTCGACCGTTTGGCGTCCGAGGACATCAACAACGTCCAGGCGCTTATCCTCTATAACATCGGCAAGGAGGAGGTCACCGTTGGCGAGCTGACCAACCGTGGCTATTACCTCGGCTCCAATGTTTCCTACAACGTGAAGAAGATGGTGGAGCATGGCTATCTCGAGCACGAACGCTCGGCCCATGACCGCCGTTCCATCCGCGTCAAGCTGAGCGACAAGGGCCTGGCGCTCTATGCCAGCATGAACGAGATGTTCGATCACCACATCACCGCCATCGGCGAGGGTTCGATCGGCGAAAACGATCTGACCGCGGCCAACACCACGCTGCGCTCGCTCGAGCAGTTCTGGACCGCCATGATGACCTATGGTCTTCGTCCGCCGGCGCCGCCGTCAAACGTCGACGCCTCCGCCGCATAGGCGCGGCCAACCAACATATTCATTCCAACAGGCCTTGGGGATATGCCCAAGGCCTGAATTACGTCAGGGCAAAGGCTTGGGTTGTGTGACGGGCGGAACCAGGGCAAGATTTGCCATTATGATTAGGCAATCACCCCCAATCCATATTGCCATGGCCTTGGCCATCTTCGGCGCCGCCTCGATTCCGCACACCGCGGCGGCGGTCGAAGCCGAACAGGTGTTTCGTGAAGCCGTCGTCTACACCGTGAAGATCCGCGCCCGGATCGAAACCGCCTTCATAGAGGATGAGCGCTCGAGCAGTTCGGGCGCCGGATTCGTCATCGACAGCAAACGCGGCTGGATCATGACCAATGCCCATGTGGTGGGCCGCTCGCCGTCG
>CBDUSV010000095.1:0-9157 GCA_965369885.1 uncultured bacterium | reverse complement strand
GCCGACAATGCGAATGTTGACCAAGGCGTCACAGCCGGTTTGGCGGCTGAACACCTGGCGGTCCCCAGGATGGGAGAGCTCGACCGCGAGATGGGCCGTGGCCCGGGCCACCTGGCGGGCCCCGATGACGCGGGAAAGCCGCGTCGCCAGATGGCGTTCCACCGTGCGTTCGATGACGAGGGTGACCGGCGATGCGGCGGCGGGGGCAAGGGTGTGGATGGCGGCGCATCGCGGCGGGTCGCGGAAATAGGCCGGGCTCAGGTAAAACTGCACCCGGCGCTCGACCATGGGAAGCGGGTCCTCGGCGGGCTCAAAGCCATGATATGTGGTCCGGGCGCAGGCGCCAACCGCGAGCCCGGCGCACAGCAAAAGGACCGCGACCCTCGGCATGAAATCTAGCCACCGGCCCGGCGCCGGCAGGTGAATTTGGCGGCGCCGGTGAGGTCCACCGCGCCTGCCATGGCGCGGCTGTCGACCCGGACCGAACCCAGGATCAGCCGGGACCCCTTGGTTATATATGCCGCCGTGATCGAGCGCGCCGATGCGTAGCGCCCACCGACGATGTGCTGCAGCCCGCCAAGCAAAACCGCATCCACGTTGCGCGGGAAAATCCGCACCGGCCGCCAATTTTTCAGGTTGTGGCGGGCGGCGAGGCCGGCGAACACCCGGCTTTCCTCCGGGATCGGCTGGCCCACCGGGGAGCGCAGGAAGCCGCTGAAGCGGTCAAGATCGATGTTCCATGGGCTGCCCGCGGCCCCGGTGGCGGCGAACAGGCGGTCCTGGCCGTCGAAAACGGCGGCGCGCATGCCGTAGCACCGCACCAAGCGGTGGTAGAGCCGGCGGCGCGCGGCGCCGCTATCGGGCCAGGCGATCTCGACCGTCGGTCCCTTGCCATGTTCGCGCAGCTTCAAAAGCACGCGGCCGGCCTTGCGGATCTTGGCCCCGTCGGACCGGTTTGTCATGGGGGCCGGCGCGGTGATCTCCGTGGCGGCGGGGGTTATGGGTTGAGGTTTGGGAGGTTGGGTTTTGGGCTTGGGGGGGTGTGGCTTGGGCTTGGCCAGAGGCGGCGGCGGGGTCTTTCGCACCCGCAAGGCCATACGGGGCGGGAGTTTCCGGACCGGCTTAGGCTTTGATTTCGGTTTTGATTTCGCCTTTGACGGGCGCAGCGGCGTGATCATAAGCGGGGCAGGGGCCGGCTTGGTGGCGGCGGGCGCCTTCAAGGCCTTTACGGTCCGGGGCTTTGTGGAGGGAGGGTTCGCCGCCGGTTTCGCTGGCGGCGGCGGCAGGCGGATATGGCCCACCGGATAGGCCGGGGCGTCGTCGATACTCTTGGCCACCGGGGGAGCTTTTGGCGCCGGGGGCATCACCGCCGCCACCACCGTCTTCCGGGGCGTGGGCGTGGGGCGCTTGGCGCCGCGATCCATGGCGGCGAGGATGATGGCAATGACGACGGTGGCGATCAGGATCAGCGAGACCGCGATGGACCCCGGCCCGGCGATGCGGCCGATAGCCATGGCCTCAACGGCTGACCGTGCGCGCGTAGAGCAGTTCCATCTCCTCGGCCAGGGAATACAGCTCCTTGCGGCGTTGCGCCGGCGTCATCATGGGCTCGCCCTCTTTCAGTGCCGGCCGCTTGGACTCCGGCGGCAGTTTGGCCTCCGGCGGATTTGGCGCGATGCCGGCGAGAATCTCACCCCGGCGCTTCGCCACCGCGGGATCGGTCACGGCGAGATCGGCCACAGCTGTCCGGCCTTGCGGCGATGTGGTGCTTTTGGGCGCCGGAATGGCGGGCGGCAGTGGCGGCGGAGGTTCCATGGCCGGGGGCTGAGGGCGTGTCTCGGCGGTCTTTGGGCCTGGGATCGTGGGGCCTGGGATCGTGGGGGCCGAGACCGTGCGGTCCAGTAGTTTGCGGCCATTGCCGACGGCGCGTTCCGTCATGGTTTTGATTTCACCGGCGGCATCGTGAACGCTTCCGGCGACCCGCTGGAAATCGGCACGGTCGGTGGTCAACAGGTAGACCAGCGATACCGCCACTGCCAGGTTGAAGATCAGAAATTTCATATCAACTCCTTTCAGGGCGCATCGGGCCATAGGTGGCGGTCAAACGTGCCTCAAAGCGGGCCTGGGTGACCACAAGCAGGCTGCGCAACACCGCCGACACCGGAAGCCCGACCACGGTGGTCATGAAGGCCAGGCTGAAATTCGCCGTCATGGTGCGGATGACGGCCTGGATGGTGTCCGGCGTCAGGTCCTGGCCGGCGAGGCTGCCGATGCCAAGGGAGATGCCCAGCAGGGTGTAGGTCAGGGCCAGGGTGGTCACCCCATTGGCGGCCTGAATGCCGATCTCGAGCCAGACATTGCCATCGCGGCCCGATTGGTCCGAGATCATCCGCACCCAGCTGAACAGGGCGACGAAAACCAACGCCCCCAGCATCGCCACGAAGGTCCAGCCCAGCACCTCGCGGGCCCAGGCGGTGATCTCCGAGGCCGATGCCGACGTGATCAGCGCCGCCATGGCGAGCACGATGGCGATGCCGCCCAACAGATAGCTCACCGCCCGTGAGCCCGAATCCATGAGGTTGAGGAGGGCCGTCACCTTAACGCCTCCCGGTATGGGCATTCATCAGGCTCTTGGTCGAGACCCCGATCTGAGCGAGCCAGTGGTCCAACAAGGTGCGGTCATGTTCCACCGAGGCATGAACCAGGAAGGTCAGGTCGTAATTGTCGAACGCCGCGCGCACCGCCGGGGTGTTCTTGCCGGCCAGGGATTTGTCCCTGAGCACCATGCGTTCAAGATCGAGCAGCCGGTTGCGCGAGATCGAGACCTTCTCCTGGCGCTTCTGGGGCGTGAGCTCGGACGAGAGCAGCGAATTCAGCATGATTGCCCGTTCGCGCTCGAGGTTTTCCAAGGCGCCGGCCTGGGCAGGGAGGGAAAGACCCAGGGCTGCCACAAGGGCAGCGGCGCCAAGAATGGATGTTTGATATGTCATGATAGTTCTCCTATTGGGTCACGAAGTAATCGACGACGTTGACAAGGGCGTGGTCGGCGCCGTCGGCCTGATCCACCGTGGGGTCCTCTCCGGTGACCGCCTCGGTGAGGGCGAGGGCGTCAAGCGAGACCAGCTTGGCCATGAAGCCCAAGACCGATTGCTCTTGCTCCAGGATGGCGAGTTCGGCTTCGTCCTCGGCGATCAGTTGGCGCAACAGGTCTTCCTTGCTGATGGGGGTGCCGTCGATCTCGGCCTGGGCGCTCATGGGATGGCTGTTGATCGCCGCCACCAGCCGTTCGATGGCGGAGATGTTCTTGGCGTACTCCCGGGCATAGCGGCTTTCGGTGGTGAGCGCGGTGCGAAACAGCTTGGTGTCGACCTTGGCCACCGAGGCCTCGAACCGTTGCCGCGCCTCGTCCTGCTTCTGGACCAGCGCCACCCGCTGCGGCGTCATGGCGCCGCGTTTGCGCCTGATCTTGCCGAGAATGCGCTCATAGAGGCGGATCTTGGTCTTGGCCCGGCGTTTCCTGAGGCTCTGATGGTTGGCGATCAGTTTGAGATATTCCCGCTTTTCGGCAAGGAACTGATGGCTGAGCTCGATCCTGAGCTCGCCTTCGGCCTGGTCGATGGCGCCGCGCAAATCCTCCAGGGTCTGAACCTTGAGCCGGACCTGATTGTCGGTATCGCCGAGGCTGGCGGCGAGGGAGGATTTGGCGAAATCCTGTTCCACCGCCTTCTTGAGATAACTCGCCGGAAGCTTGACCAGGCGCTCGGAAGAGGCCGGCGTCCACGCCGTGGCCTCGCCCGGCGCCACCGCGGCCAAGGCCGGGGGCATCAGGACGCCTAAGACAATGGCGGCGGTGACAAAGGCGGTCAAATGCCATTCAAGAAAAAGCTTGGGACGGGCATAAGTTCTCATGTGATGTGCTCCTTGATCAGCGGCCATGGTGGTTACTTGTTCTTCCAGTACAGCATCCTGCGCATTTCGCCCTTGAAGTCGCTGTTGACGTTGAGCGCCGAGAACTCACCGAAGGTCCAGCGCTCCTTGCGGCCAAGAAGCGCATCCATGGTGACGATGAAGGATGACCCGTCCGGGTAATAGAGATCGTGGTCGGGGAATTTGGCCTTGAACTTGTCGAAATTGTTGCGGGAATGCTCGACGTCACCGCCCTTGAAGTAGTTCTGCACCGATAGGGCGACGGCGCGCATGCGCTCGTTGCGGGCGATGCCGGAGCCGTCCGTGCCGATGCTCGCCTCGCATTTCTCGAGAACCTGGGCGCTGGCCAGATAGGTGCCGGTCGAGCCCGAGTTGCGCGCCTTGCGGTCGAGCTCGAAGCCCTGATCGCGGCACTTTCTGTAGTCCCGCATCAGGGTGATTTGCTCGAAGCGGGCTTCGCGGAAGCCGATCCCTTCACCGATCGAGGCGCCGTTGTTGGCGCATGCGGCCAGTGTCAGGCCCAAGAAGGCGGCGGCGCCTACCCGGCGAAGCCGAGCGGCACAATTGCTGGAGTTTTGCTTCTGTATCATCACCATATTCCTTTTCCAATCGCCTCAAATGTGGTTATGAAAGGCCCAGGGCGGTTTTTCGTCTGGACCGCCATTGGGGCCGCCCTAGGGCTTGAACTCCTGTCTGAAACGGTAGACCGCGGCGCCGGCGTGGCCGGCGTCAGCCAAAAGCCTTGACCAGTCATCCCGGGTCCACACCCGGTCGATGTCGGTGACCGCCTTTTGCAGGCGGCGGTCGCCGGGCTTGACCCCTAGTTTGGTCACCAGGGCGGCAAACTCCTGGACCAGCGGCGCCTCGAGGTGCCGTGGCGGCCCGCCATCCAACTTCAGCGACGCCCCGGCCGCGATCTTCTCGCCCTGGTGAAAGACCCGGGTGCGGAAACGCCGGCCCGCGGCATCTTCCCTAATGCCATAGACCCAGACCCAGCGGGTCTCGCCAGACGTATTGGTGATGCGATAGCTGAGATCGCAGAGCCCGGCCGTGCGCTGCGCCGGTATGCGCCCGGCCGCGGGGCCCTGCCAGCGCTGGACCACCGGCGCTGCCATGTTGAAATAGACCGCGGCGCAGCCCGAGTCCTTGGGCGCGCGGGACAAGGTCGCCGCCGTGACGATCCCTTGGCCGGCTGGCTTGCTGTCTGTCGGCGCGGCCAAGGATGCATTGGTTGACACAGTGGTGGACGCAGTGGTTGACCCATTGGTGCGGGCCATGGGCGCCTGATCGCCACCATGGTCCCAGCCCGCCAGCACGATGACCATGACAAGGGCGGCGGCGGCGCCATAGAACGCGGTCCAGACCGGCCGGCCCCGGCGGAGTTTGCGGGCGGCTGCCCGGGGCGACACCCGCCAGCGCCGCTTGGGCACGGGCAGGCGCATTTTTGCGAGGATGTCGCCGACGGTGGCGGCGGCAATAATCTGATACTCCTTCGCCTCGGCGCCGAACATGTCTTCCAAGCACTGTTCGGCCTCGGCGGCATTGTCGAGGGGAACGGCGATAATCGTGGCCACACCCTGGGTGCGGGACTGGATAAATTCTTCCCGGGACTGGCTCAGTTTCAAGGCGATGTCGGCGACGGCGCCGATGCGCAGATCACAATCGACCTCTCCCGAGGCCCACAGCGCTGTGGCGGCGGCGTCATCGGGGCCCGCCAGGCGGTTCGCCTCGGCCAAGCCGTGGGCGACGAAGACACCCAATTGCCAGCTCATCCCGCCGGTGATCTGATGGGACACGTCGATGCGAAAGGCGCCATGGCCGAAACAGGCCTGGATGATGCCGGTGGGATCGCGGACGAAGGCGTCATAGTCGGCGCTGATCGGCAGCGAGATCGCCTTGCCGTCAAGGCAAACCACGGAACGGACCTCGGGATCCTCGGCGGTGATGCGCTGGATCCGGGCCGGGCCATCGGTTGTGGCTATGGAGACCGCTATTGGTTTCATCGCATGAATACCTCGGTTCTGGGATCGCGCAGGGCGGTGACGAGATCCGCATCCGCATCCGCGTCGAGCAGAAGCTGGACCGCGCCAGCGCTCGGCGCCGGCAAGGGCAATTTGCGGAAGCCACTCACATCATCGACCACGAACAGCAATTTGGGTGGTGGCGTGACGGCGTCACCGAATCGAATGATCACGTAGATTTGGCCGCGCTCGGCCCGGGATTCCCGAAGCGTCATGCGGAACCCCTCACCCTGGCGGGTGGTGATGGTGCCGCTTGAGGCCGCCGCCCGCCCCGAAAGCTGCAACGCGGTTGTGCGTTGCAAAAGATGCCGCAGATCGCCGCGCAACCGCCCATTGGATTGCAACGCCTGGCTGAGCGCGGGGCTCATCGGTTGATCCGGCTCGGTGGCATAGCGATAGACGTCACGAAAGCCGATGGGGGCGGGCCCAGGCGCTTTGGCCCGGCTTGAAGTCCCCGAAGTCAATGCATCGATCCCATCGAGGGCCACGAAAACGGCCTCGGCGAAAGGCTGGTCCAGGGGCGGGCCGGCTTGGCTCTCTCTCATTGAACGTCTCCATAGAGGGTGCGGAATTGTGCGAAAAAAAGCTTGTGGTCCGTGCGGTGGCGGCGGTCCCAGTCTTCGCCCCGCATCCCGGCCCGCCTGAGCCGGTCGCGGAAGCTGTCGATTTGTTTGCGAATTGCGAACAGCGCATCACTGGCAACGGCAAAGCCCTCGATGCGGTCGCGGTCGTCATCAATGCCCTTGGACTTGCGAAAACCCTTGCGCGCGATGCCCTGGGCGGCGGTCCTGGCATCGGCCAGCAGCGCAGCCAGAGCAGGGTGGCGGTCCGGGTGCGCGGCCAAATCGGCGAGCAAGCCTTGCCCCACCGCCGGGCCCGCGAGGGTGATGACATTGCCCTCATCTTCGTGGCCGTCGCGGAACAGCGGCGCCAAGGGCCGAAGGTCAATCTCCGGCGCAAGGCCGAGAAGCACCGTGATCGCTGCGGAGTGGCGCGCCGAGGCCAGCACATGGAACGAGGCGAGCAGGATGTCTTCGAGATGGTCCCGGGTTTCATCGATGCGCCGGGCATAGTCCCGATAGGACGGGATTCCATGATTTGCCACCGGGGTTGGCGCGGTTGACGTCCCAGTTGGCGGTAAGGCGGCGCGGTTTCGAAGGGATTGGGTGATCCGGGCCTGAACCGCGCCGAAGATCTCGGCGCGCATCACCGAAAGCGGCATGGCAAGGGCGGCCTCGCCGGCTTCGACGATGATCTCGATGGCCGCGGTTTCGCGTTTGTTGAGGAACTTGACCGCGCTCGCAGGCGGGGTGCGCAATTGCTCGAAAGGCGCGCGCCTGGTTTCGATCTGGTCCAGGGCGGTGTCAATTTCGGCGGGATCGATTTCGCCATGTTCGCGGTCCGGGCCGAGCGGCACCGCCGCCTTGATGGCGGCTTGCTCGCGCGCCGCGGCCAGCGCATCCCTGAGCCGTATGAAGCCCTGAAAGACGGTCTTGAAGGTTCTGAAATCCACGTTGGTATCAGCGCTTGTCGAGGCAAAAACCCAGAAATCGAGCACGGCTTGGTCATCAAGGTCTTCGGGACCGACGCCGCCACCTTGGCGGTTCCCTAGAAACGACATGAGAAGCCGGAACTTGCGCTGGGCATGGACCGACGGCAGATGGGGTTTCAGGAATGCATAGACCTCACGGGTGATGGCGGACGCCGCATGGGAACGCGATGCCATGGTGACCGCCTGCGTGTTCGCGCCCCGAAGGGCAGTGTCGAGGCCGGCGTACCCGATGGCGGACACCAGGAACTCCATGACCGCGGCGAGGTACCCCATGCGCCCGAAGCTGGTGGTGAAGTCGCCGTCGGGATAGGCGATGCGAATGCCATTTCTGTCCATGGTCAGGGTTTGACAACGACCGGACCCTGATCCGGATCCCGACAGGGCACTCTCGAATTGCACGCGGAACTCTTGCGCCCGGGCCGGGCCATTGCCCCAGAACAGGGTCTCAAAGCCCTGGGCGCCAAACGCCTGGTCGGCGGCATGGGCGAGGTGGCAAAGCTCGTAAATCGCGCCGGCATAGGTTCGGCAGACGATATCCCTGGCCAAACGCCGTGAAACATCAGGGGTGAATCTTGGCCCATCATTCACCGTCGCCTGGGCAATGGCCTCGAAGATGGCGCCGAGTTCATCGCTGAAATCGCCAGGGCCGAAACGCTCGCCAAAACGCTCTTGGGGGGTAAAGCCGTCCATGTCAGACCTGGCCCCGGCTTAGGCGGGCGCGGTAGTGGGCCTGAAGCCTTCTCACCTTGGCGACATAGTGCGCCGTCGCCGGGATGACCCGGGCATGGGGGAGGGTGCCGACCGCCGAGCCGCCGTTGTAATAGGACAGCGCCAGATCGACCCGGCCCCGGTAGCGCTGCAGCAGCCTGGCCAGGAAATGGAGCCCGAGCCGGATATTGATCCGGGGGTTCCACAGCATATTGGGGGCGATGCCGTATTCGTATTTCGCCGTCGCCGGCATGATCTGCATCACCCCGCGCGCGCCCTTGTGGCTTTCGGCCCGGGGATCGAAGTGGGATTCGGCGTGGGCAACGGCAAGGGCGAGGGAGATCGGGACGTGCATCCTCACCGCCTCCTGCATGACGAGCTGTTTGATCTCGGAGGGATGTTCGCTGCGTGCCTGGTAGGCATTGCCGTCCACCGCACAGCCCAGCACGGAGACCGAAACGCACAGCGCCACGCCAAGCCGGATGGCGGCGCGTACAATGTGGCGTCTTGCCCTAGCCACCATGGCCTAGCCCCTTAAGCGCCTTGCGCCAGTCCGCATCAAGGGTGGTGACGACGAGACGCTTGGCGCCGAGCCGTTGTCGCGCCCCCATCGCCTTCGACATGGCAAGCTCGGGCGCCACCGCCAGCACGACACGCCGGCTACGGTCGATGGCGCCCGGGTCGAGGGGCTTGAGATCACGGCCATAGAACCGGCGCCCGTCATAGATCACTAAGATATCGTCGTCCTTGAGGGTGTCGGCGCCCCCGGTGGCGGTGGCGGGCGGCGCCAGCATGGCGGTGGAAACATCGACGCGCTTGCCGACGCCGACCCCCATGGACATGGCCGTCAGCACCATGACGGAGAAGAATCCCATGGCCATGGCGAGGGCAATCTCGGTCATGGCGTTTCCTTGTCTGGTGTCCGTCAACTCAACTCTCCTGATCCTGT
>CBDUSV010000094.1:0-9326 GCA_965369885.1 uncultured bacterium | reverse complement strand
TGCTGGGCATATTCAAGGACGAGCGACGCGGAACCGGGTCAATCCCGGTAAATCCGCAAAGGACGGCCCAGGGATCAAGACCGGACGTCGTTGCAAAAAGCTTGAAGTGGCGGACACTGCGGCGCTTTTCGCGCCTAGCCGGTCATGATCCCTGGACCGCCAGCACCACAACCTTTTATGAGTACACACCCTAGTTGCCACTGCTTGATCCCAAATTGCGCGGGTCTGATGACATGCTCGGCGCCGGGGCCCCTGCCTATGGGCGCCGCGCCGCTTTATAGCCCATAAAATCCTTGAGATGGAAGACGTGGGTGACGCGCTCACGGCCGGCGGCGATGGGGACGCGGATGGAGGCGATGAATTGCGATGTGGCGAAGCGCGAAAGCACGCCTTCCGGGTTCTGCCGGGGGCTCACCAACAAAAAGGCGCGGCGGTCATCGCCTTGGCGGCTTGCCGCGGTTTCGCGCAGCGGCCGGGTGAGGTCGAAATGGTCATCGACGCGGCCATTGGGGTCCCACTTCACCGCCGCCCATGGCCTGGGGCTGACATAATAGAGCAGCGCCGCCATCAGCTTGCGGTCGTCGGTGAGGATCACCGCGTCGGGATACCGGGCGCTAATCGCCGAGATTTCGGCGCCAAGCCGGGTCCAGCCGCGGACGCGGGCAAAGCCGTCATATGGCGCCGGCATCACCATGGCCCGGCCGTCCTGCCACCCGGCAAAGGCGAACACCGCCCCGGCGGCAAGGATGTGAAGCGCCAGGGACGCGATGATCAGCTTAGCCAGCCCGCGTGCCAGCAGCCACTGGACGACCATCACCGTGGCCGCGATATAGGCGGGCGCCGCCCAGTTGGCGTTGGCCCGGCTGATGAAACTGAGGACGAGGACGATCACCAGGGTCGGCAAGGCGAAGCTGGCAAGCAGCGCCATCGGCGGGTTGCGGGCCCAGTCCCAAGGCCGCACCGCGACAATCAGCAGCACGGCGAACAGAATGGGGCCGAACACCGCGAACTGTGAGCCTAAGAATTCCAACAAATTGTCGGGATGATAGAGCGCGCCGCCGAGGGACGCGTTGGCCTTGGTATGGCTGTAACTGACGAAGCCGTTGGCGGCGTTCCATGCCAGGTTGGGCACATAGATGGCGGCGGCCAGCACCAAGGCCGCCATGGCGCCGAGTGCCCGGCCCGGTGGGCTCAAAGGCGCACGGAAGGGCGCCAACAGGATATAGACCGCACCGGAGATCACGAAATAGACCATGGCGTATTTGCTCATCAGCCCGAGGCCGAGCCCCACCCCGCCGAACAGCCACCAACGCCAGCCGCCGTCCTGGGTCGCCCGCACCAGGCCGTAAAGCGCCAGCGCCCAGAACATCAAGAGCGGCGGGTCGGTGGACACCACGGTCGACGACAGGAATATGCCCGGCACGGTGGCGAAGACCAGGGCCGAGAACATGGCCGTGCGGGCATCGAACAGACGCCGGCCGATGCCATAGACCGCCATCGCGGTGACGAAATGAACCACCGGCATTCCCAGCTTGATGCAGGCGACGCCATCGCCGCACATCGCCGTGGTGGCGGCGATGATCCACCCCACCATGGGCGGCTTGGAGAAATAGCCGAAGGCGAAATCCTGGGCCCAAACCCAGTATTGCGCCTCGTCGGGGTAAAGATCGAAGGGACAGTGATACAGGTGAAGCACCCTGAGCGCCGTAAGCGCGCCGATGACCAGGGCCGTGCCGGCGGGGCTGGTGAGTTTCAAAGCCATCGCCCGGCAAGCAATTCTGGAGCGGGTGAGGGGAATCGAACCCCCATATTCAGCTTGGGAAGCTGATGTTCTGCCATTGAACTACACCCGCGCCGTTGCATGCAGCCGCCATCTTAGATGAGCGCCGATGGCAGGTTCAAGCGTCCGTTCCCTGTCGTGCACCCCCACCGCCATGCCCCACCGCCGGCGATTGCATCTTCAAGAAAGCCATGATGAAGGCGCGAGATGGCTTTTTCGCGGCCTTGGAGAGCTACAATCTGGCCCAACTGGTGGCCAACAAGACCGGCTTGACAACGCGTCTAACAAATTGATTTCACGGCCTTATCCCGCGCCGGGCCGAGGGCCATCGCGGCCAAATGGCTTGACGGCGGGAGGTGATATCTTTATGAATACGATCAGTTCGTGGAGATTTGGGCCGGCCGGCTTGCGTCCACGTGAAAAAAATCGCTAAAAGGTCGGATGCCAGTAGAGGCCCCGACCGTCCCGGTCGGGATTTTTTTCGACCGGGTTTCAGACAACGGAGACCATCATGGCAGACCAGAAATCCCCGCAACCGAACTGGCGGCCCCAGACCAACATGGTCCGGGGTGGAACCAAACGCTCGCAATTCATGGAAACCTGCGAGGGCATATACGCCACCTCGGGCTATGTCTACCGCGACGCCGAGGAGGCCGAGCAGTCCTTCCAGGGGGAGGTGGATCGCTACATCTATTCGCGCTTTTCCAACCCCACGGTGACCATGTTCCAAGAACGCATGGCCCTGATCGAAGGAGCGGAGGATTGCCGCGCCACCGCGTCGGGCATGGGCGCGGTGTTCTCGTCGCTGATGTGCCAGCTCAACGCCGGCGATCACGTGGTGTCGTCACGGGCGCTGTTCGGCTCGTGTTTCTTCGTCATCACCGAGATCCTGCCGCGCTACGGCATCGAGGTCACCATCGTCGATGGCGCCGATTTGGCCCAGTGGGAGACGGCGCTCAGCCGTGACACACGCTGTGTATTCCTCGAAAGCCCGTCGAATCCGGGGCTCGAAATCATCGACCTCAAGGCGGTGTGCGATCTCGCCCACAAGGCCGGCGCCCGGGTCATCGTCGACAATGTGTTCGCCTCGCCCATCCTGCAAAAGCCGTTCGATTTCGGCGCCGACATCGTGGTCTATTCGGCGACCAAGCACATCGACGGCCAGGGCCGGGTCCTCGGCGGCGCCATCCTCGCCGATGCCGATTTCATCGACGAGCATCTCCAGTTGTTCGTCCGCCATACCGGGCCCAGCCTCAGCCCGTTCAACGCCTGGATCCTGCTCAAGGGCCTCGAGACCCTGGAAATCCGCATGAAGCAGTCCTGTGAGAACACCCACGACATCGCCAATTTCCTGGCGGCGCGCAAGGATCTGGAAAGGGTGGTGTTCCCCGGCCTCGAAAGCCACCCCCAATATGAATTGGCCAAGACCCAGATGTCGGATTCCGGCACCGTGATCTCCTTCGTCGTCCCCGGCGGCAAGGAGGGCGCGTTCAAATTCTTGAACGCCCTCAGGCTGATCGACATCTCCAACAATCTGGGCGACACCAAAAGCCTGATCACCCATCCCGGCACCACCACCCATCAGCGCATCGGCGAAGAGGCCCGTGAGCATCTGGGCATCACGCCTGGCTTCGTGCGGCTTTCGGTCGGGCTTGAAGATACCGAAGACATCAAGGAGGATATCGATCAGGCCCTGGCCAAGGTTGCGGGATAGGGCCGCGGTTTCCACATTATTTGGCACATGTGGCATATAGGGGTCACATTACCTACAAAGTGTGGTATGAAGTCCCCTTCGTGATCAGTCGGCGCGAGGAGCGAGACGCGGCCATGTATCGAAAAACCACCAATTCCATCGAGGTTACGGTGCGGCCGGTTTTCCTGGAAGACCAGTCGGTGCCCAGGGAAAACCGCTATGTCTGGGCCTATCATGTGCGCATCAAAAACAAGGGAGTGAACACCATCCAGGTGTTGGGCCGCCACTGGAACATCACCGATTCATTCGGCCGCACCCAAGAGGTTCGGGGCCAGGGCGTGGTCGGCGAACAGCCGGTGCTCAAGCCGGGCGAAGCCTTTGAATACACCTCGGGCACGCCGCTACAGACACCGTCGGGCATCATGGTCGGCACCTATTTCGTCGAAATCCAGGGCGGCGACGAGTTCGAGGTGCCGATCCCGGCGTTTTCCCTCGATAGCCCCCACGAACATTGTGTGATCCACTAAAACGCACCATTCCCCTAGTTTTTTTGCCGGTTTGTTTGGCCGTCATGGGCCTTGCGCACCACCGCCCATCGGGGCACATTAGGGCCGAATCAGGAGGCCGCCGCGGCAATTGGGCGGCGTGGCCGGCCGGTTCGATGTCTCTCACCGATAGGACCTCATTGTGAAAACCATCGACACCATCAAAATGGCCCCATCCGGGGTATCGTCTGCAGCCGCCGCCAACCCCCTGGACATCGCCCGCCCCAGCCGCGCCGAGGCGGAACGCGCGGTGCGCACCTTGATCCTGTGGGCCGGTGACGACCCCGACCGCGAGGGCCTGCTATCGACGCCGGAGCGCGTGGCGCGCGCCTATGAGGAGCATTTCGCCGGTTACAACGAGGACCCGGAGGATATCTTAGAGCGCACGTTCGATGAGACCGACGGCTATGACGAAATGGTCGTGTTGCGTGATATCCGCTTCGAATCCCATTGCGAGCATCATCTGGCGCCGATCATCGGCAAGGCCCATGTGGCCTATCTGCCGGACAAGCGGATCGTCGGTATCTCCAAGCTGGCGCGGCTCGTCCAAGCCTACGCCAAACGGCTGCAGATCCAGGAGAAGCTCACGGCGCAGATCGCCAACGCCATCAATGACGTGTTGCGCCCCAAGGGTGTCGCCGTCGTGATCGAGGCCGAGCATCAATGCATGACCACCCGCGGCATCCACAATCCGGGCTCGACCATGGTCACCAGCCGCATGCTGGGGGCCTTTCGCGACGACCACAAGACCAGGCGTGAATTCCTCGCCGTGATCGGCGGCGCCGGCAACGGCCCGTTGATAGGACCTTGATGCCCAGCGCTGCCATGGACTGACCCGGAACCCCCGGCCGTGATCGACTTCCGCCCCATCTTCTTCATCCTCGGCATCCTGTTGACGACCCTGGCCTTCGGCATGTGCATCCCGGCCTTCGCCGATGCCATTGTCGGCCACTCCGACTGGAAGGTGTTCGCCGGCGCCGCCAGCGTCACCCTGTTTGTCGGCGTGACCCTGATCCTGACCAACCACTCGGGCCGGGTCCGCATCACCCTGCGTCAGGCCTTTCTTCTCACCACCCTAAGCTGGCTGGTCGTCGCCTGCTTCGGCGCCCTGCCCTTCGCCTTTTCCGACTTCAATCTGAGTTTCACCGATGCCTTTTTCGAGGCCATGTCCGGGGTCACCACCACCGGCGCCACGGTTATGACCGGTCTCGACGGCGCGCCGCCGGGCATACTGTTGTGGCGGGCGCTTCTGCAGTGGCTCGGCGGCATCGGCATCATCGTCATGGCGGTGGCCGTGCTGCCCATGCTGCAGGTTGGTGGCATGCAGCTGTTCCGCATGGAATCGTCCGACCGCTCGGAAAAGGTGCTGCCCCGGGTGACCCAGATCGCGGCCGCCATCGGCACCATCTATGTGGTGATCACCGTGACCTGCGCCGCCGCCTATTGGCTCGCCGGCATGAACCAGCTCGAGGCCATCGCCCATTCCATGACCACCATCGCCACCGGCGGGTTCTCCACCTCCGACGGTTCGGTGGGGCATTTCGACAGCGCCCTCATCGATTGGATCGCCATCTTGTTCATGATCGCCGGCTCCATGCCGTTCGTTTTGTACCTGCAGATGGTCCGCGGCAATGTGGGTGCCTTGCTGCGCGACACCCAGGTGCGCTGGTTCCTGATCATAACCGCCACATGCGTCGCCGCCATGGTGCTGTGGCGGACCATCAATTCCGATGCCGGGTTTGGCGAGGGGCTGCGCGACGCCACATTCAACGTGGTCTCGATCCTGACCGGCACCGGCTACAGCACAACCGACTTCAGCCTGTGGGGCGGCTTCGCCATCGTTCTATTCTTTTTCGTGATGTTCATCGGTGGCTGCGCCGGATCGACCACCTGCGGGCTCAAGGTCTTCCGCCTCCAGGTCCTGTGGGCCACCACCGGGGCCCAGATCGGCCAGCTGTTGCAGCCCCATGGCGTGTTCATCCCCCACTACAACCGCAAGCCGATCCCGGACCTGGTGAGTGAATCGGTGATGAGCTTCTTCTTCCTCTATGTGCTGGTCTTCACCCTGCTGGCGGCGGGGCTCGGCGCTTTGGGGCTCGACTTCATCACATCGATCTCGGGCGCGGCGTCGGCGATCGCCAATGTCGGGCCGGGACTGGGGCCGGTGATCGGCCCGGCGGGCACCTTCGCCACCCTGCCCGATGCCGCCAAATGGATGCTGTCTCTGGGGATGCTGCTGGGCCGGCTCGAACTGTTCACCGTGCTGGTGCTGGTGACACCCTCGTTCTGGCGCAGCTGATCAACGCAGATAATTTCCCAGATAGGTCCGGATATTCTTTTCGAGCTGGGTGTTGATGTCCTGCATCATGGCTTCCGTGATGTCCAGCCAGACCCGTTCGCGTGCCGCCACTGACGTCCCTTCGCCGACGGTCTTAAAGCGTTTGGCATTTGATTTGATCCGGGCCAACTGGAAACCGGTGGCGTTGAAGACCTCGATCACCACATCGAGGGCGGCATCGTAGCGGTGCGACTGGTCGGTGGTGAAGGCGCCGCGAAACCCGCCCCTGACCTTAAGCGGCGACTCGACGATGGAGGCATTGAGGATGGTCACCTTGAGGCGGTTGCCCTTGCTCTTTCCCTGGCCCCGGGCCCGCAGCCGGTCCTTGACCCAACGCGTCATCGCCGCCGCCGGGCGCACCGGCGAGAGATGCTCCACATGGGGCCGCGCCAGCGGTGCGACGTAATGGTTCACAACGGTGATGGAGCCCACATCGAGGTCGATCTTGCCAAGGTGGCTATAGGTCAGTTCCGGGAAGTTGGACCCGGGCGCCGCCGTCTCGCAGGCGCCGGCCATGACCGCCGCCATCATCATGGTCAGAAATATCTTCGCCCGGATCATCCGCATCACCAATCCTTTCCAACAATCTCAGTGTGACACGGAGGGCGGAGGATGTTCAAGGCGTCGTCCTCAGCCGGCGTAAAGTTTGCGGATCCGCGCCTGGTCGAAGCCATGACGCGAGCCACAGAATTCGCAGGTGACGACGACGACGCCATCGACCATCAGCTCCTCGATCTCATGCTCGGGAAAGGTGCGCAACATGTTGGCGACCCGTTGGCGTGAACAGCGGCATCCGGCATCGAGAGCCACCGGCCGGTAGACCCGCACGCCGGGATCATGGAACAGACGGTACAACAGCCTGTCGGGTTTCAGCTTCTCATCGATCAACTCGGCGGCGGTGGCGCTGCCCATCAACGCCACGGCCTCGCGCCACCCATCGTCGCCGTCATCATTATCCTTGCCGGATGGCGATGATGCCGGGTGGGGGCGGTCCTCGGGCAGGCGTTGGATCATCATGGCGCCGGCCCGCCACGCCGCCTCGTCTGGGCCGCCATCGGGCGCCTGGCCGATGGCGACCTTGATGGCGGCGTCGATCTGTTCCGATTGGCGGAAATAATGGTGGATGCAGTCCGCCAGGGTGGTGCCGCTAAGCTCGACGATGCCCTGGGTGCGGTCGGTGTCGGGGCCCGGATCGATGGTGAAGGCAAGATGCCCCGCCCCCAACAGATGGGGCACCGAATTGCCCAGGCCGCTTTCGGGCGCCTTGGCCGTGGCCTCCTTGAGGCGGGCGGCATCGAACTGGGCATAGCCGCGCAACTGACCTTCGCTGGTCATGTCGGCGACCATGAGGCCGATGGGCCCGTCCCCCTTGGTCTGCAGGGTGAACACCCCGTCGAATTTCATCGCCCCCGCCAGGGTCGCCGCCAGCGCCAGGGTCTCGCCCAGCATCACCGCCACCGGGGCGGGATAGCCGTGGCGTTTCAGCACCCGGTCGGCGACCGAGCCGAGCCGCACCAGGCGGCCGCGCAGGCCATGGCGCTCGATCTGGAAGGGCTGAATGAGATTGTCGGTGGGGGCGGCGGGCTCTAGGCCGGGCGCAACGCTCATCATCGCCTCATCCCTTCATGACTACACACCCTAGGCCAAGCACCAATGCAGGATGCCCTTCTGGGAATGGAGGCGGTTTTCCGCCTCGTCCCACACCGCCGAGCGCGGCCCGTCAATCACCGAAGCCGCGACTTCCCGTTCGCGGCTGGCGGGAAGGCAATGGAGGAAAATGGCGTCGGGCTTGGCCAGGGCCATCAGCTTGTCATCGACCCGGTAAGGTGTCAGCAAGGCGATACGGTCCTCCGCCGTGGGCGCGCCATCGCCGCCAGACCCGCTACCCCCAGACCCGACACCCATGGACAGCCAGGTGTCGGTGACGAGGCAGTCGGCGCCCTCGGCGGCGGCGGCTGGATCTTCGGTGACGGTGACATCGCCACCCTCGGCGCGGGCCCAGTCGAGGATGTCTTGCGCCGGGGACAATTGCCCTGGACAGGCCAGGCGCAGAGAAAAGTCAAAGCGCACCGCGGCCTCGATCCACGACGCGGCGACATTGTTGCCGTCGCCGGACCACGCCACCACCTGGCCCCGGATCGGGCCCCGGTGTTCCTCGACGGTCATGATATCGGCCATCAACTGGCACGGATGGCTGCGGTCGGTGAGCCCGTTGATCACCGGCACCGTGGCGCTTTCCGCCATGTCGCGCATATGCTGGTGGCTGGTGGCGCGCAGCATGATGGCATCGACATAGCGCGACAGCACCCGCGCCGTGTCGGCGATGCTCTCGCCCCGGCCGAGCTGGGTTTCCGAACTGCCGAGGGCGACGACATCGCCGCCGAGCTGGCGCATGCCGACCTCGAACGACACCCGGGTCCGGGTCGAGGGCTTCTCGAACACCATGGCCAGGGTCTTGCCGGCGAGCGGCCCCTCGCCCAACGCCAAAACCGGCGCCGTCTTGAATTGGGCGCCGAGATCGAGAATGGCGCGCAGCGTCGCCCCATCATGATCCGAGAGATCGAGAAAATGTCTGATTGCCGCCATGATCTTATTCCGCCTCGAATTCACGACAGGTGCGTTCGAGAATATCCATGGCCTCGTCCACATGGCTTTGATCGATGATCATGGGCGGCAACAACCGCACCACATCGGCGCCGGCGATCAGCGACAACAGACCGTTTGCGCGCAAGGCATTGATCATGTCCCGGTTGCCCACCACGGTTTCCATTCCCAGCATCAGCCCCCTGCCACGGGCCGATGCGATCACTTTGGGATGATCCCGGGCCAGGCCCTCGAGCCGGGGCAGCAGCGCCGCAGACATGTCCTGGACGTGATCGAGGAAGCCATCGGCGGTGACCACATCGAGCACCGCGTTGGCCACCGCCATGGCCAGGGGATTGCCGCCATAGGTGCTGCCATGGGTGCCCG
>CBDUSV010000093.1:0-9419 GCA_965369885.1 uncultured bacterium | reverse complement strand
GCTTCTGATTCAGCCCACCAAACTTAGCCAAACCCCGGCAAGATCAGGGGTTCAGGACGCCTTGCCGGCGGCATCGAGAACTTCCTCCGCGGCGGTGCAGATTTCATCGAGGGTGAAGGGTTTCGAGATCACCCGGTGGATGAGAACATCAAGATTGTGGGCGCGCTGACGTTCGGCGGCATAGCCCGACATCAACAGAATGGGAATATCCGGGTAGTCCTTGGACACTTTCAGGGCGAGCGCGATGCCGTCCAGTTCGGGCATGACGATATCGGTCAGCAGCAAATCGAATGTCTCACGCCCCAGGGCTTGGAGGGCGCCGATGCCGTCATCGGTGGACGTGACCTCATGGCCGCGGTGGGTCAGCGCGCGTTCGATGAATTCACGGACCGCCTCGTCATCTTCTGCAACCAGAATGCGCGCCATGTCTCTTCCTAGCTGTCCCTAGCCATCCCGGGTAAAAGTCAGGGTTAGTCCCGCCGCCTTGGCCGGCGGGTTTTTCAGCTGGGTGATGAATTGGGCGCTTTCGCCCGGCAACAGGCGGGATTGGGTCGCGCTGAAGATCCACTGTTGGATCACGCGCTGTTCGGCGCTACGCAAGGTGCCCTGCATATGCGGCACATCGCGCATACGCTTCGAGACGTTGGTGATCTCGCCCTTGATAACCAGCAACGGTATGCCGCCTTCGAACTTGCGCTCGGAGGAGACATTGCGCAGCTCGAGCCCGGCGCCCAGGACCTCGATCGGGAATCCGATGGCATCGTACAGCCGTGCCGCCGGTGGCCACGCCTGGGTGATCTCGTCGCGGGCGACGATGCCACTGCCGGCCACGGCGACGACGATCAAAACCAAAGCGGCCCAGCCCGCCAGAGAGTTGCGCCGCGACGGGCTGCGCGGAAAGCCGGGCAGGTTGGCGCCAGAAAAATGCCGTTCGCCGCGGTCAATGCCGATCAGGTCGACCTGTTTGGGCAAATCATCGGGGGGAGACTGCATCCATTGATGGCCGCATTTGGCACAACGGACCATTCGCCCCACCGCGCTAAGAACCGTGGGATCAACCAGATAACGGGTTGAACAGGCCGAACAGGATAGGATCATGTTAAATTCGACGTCCGCCGACGAGGAGGGTGTTATATGCGTTTTGCCTTTTGCAAAGCAAGTATGATCCAGAATGCTTAATCGGTACACAACTGAGTGCTATGCTGAGATCATGGTTTCGGCATTTCTCATTGCTGTCACGGCTGTGTTCATCGGGATCTCCGGCGCCATTGCCGCCGAGCCTGGCGCGGCGCCTTCGGCGCCAGCGTTTCTCAGCGCCATTGCGGACATGCCCCTGATGCCCGGCCTCAAGGAGGAGAAGAGCGCCGGCGTCAGCTTCGACAAACCCCAAGGCCGCATCGTCGAGGCCACCGCCCGGGGCCGCATCAGCCCCTCAAAGCTGCGCGCGTTCTACGATGCCACCCTGCCGCAACTGGGCTGGCATGCCCAAGGCAATGGGCGCTACCGGCGCGAAGGCGAAGTGCTGCGCATCTCGTTTCAGACCTCGGGCGCCGTCCTTTTGGTGCGGTTTTCCCTGTCACCGCGCTGACGCCACCCACCGGGGCCGGACGAGCCCGCCAAAACAGGCGATTTCCGGTGAAATTATGGCCGGTTTGTCCCTCCAGATAGGGTGTTGACGGGCCCGGGCCCGGGGGATATAACCGCGCTCCACTGTCATTTGGCACCAACCGGGGAACCATGGCCAATATCACCTCCGCCAAGCAACGGATCCGCGAGACCGCGCGGCGCACCGAGATCAACCGTAACCGCCGGAGCCGCATCCGCACCTTCATCAAGAAGGTCGAGACGGCGATCGGCGACGGCAACAAGGACGAGGCCGCCGAAGCGTTCAAGCAAGCGCAACCGGAGCTCATGCGCGGGGTGACCAAGGGCGTGATCCACCGCAACACGGCGTCACGGAAATTGTCGCGGCTGTCGGCAAGGATCAAAGCGCTTTAGAAATAGATGCCTTCACCGGCGCCTTGCCGGTGTTCCGATCATCACGGCGGCCGCACCATGAGGGTGCGGTTTTTTTTCGTCTCGTCGCGGAGACATCCTTAACCGTGACCGCGGCGACACGTTGGCAAAAAAAATGACTCTGAGAGCAAGTTTTTTGCACGTTCCCTATACGATCACGTTGCATGTGAAACGGTGCGCAGTTACATTCGCTAATCAAAAAAATTTACTGTCACGACGCATTTTTTTCCGCGTCACACAGTCGACAAAACATTGTTTTGAGTTACAGGGACTTACGATAATACCACTGGTAAGAACATCGAAAATTAGTCCTTAAGCTGTTTTTTTAAATACGACTCGCGCCGCAACTCCGTGCTCCCGCACAGCGGTCAGGGGGGACTGATCATGAATGGGCAGGACGTTCGTTCGCCCACCGAGCAGGCGATTGCTCCCGGTGACGGTTACGCCGGTGATGCAACGCCGGAAGAGACTTGGCAGATCCTTACCGAGAATCCGGATGCCGTCCTTATCGATGTTCGTACCGAAGCGGAGTGGTCCTTTGTCGGGATTCCAGATCTCGTCGCCATCGGCAAAAAGACCAAATTGGTCGCCATACAATATTTTCCGGCCATGGAAGTGAACCCGGAGTTCGCCAAACAGGCCGAGGACACCGGCATCAAGAAAGATGCGCCGGTTCTTTTCATATGCCGTTCGGGACAGCGTTCACGCAACGCCGCCATTATCCTGACACAACGCGGCTATGAACGCAGCTACAACGTCGCCGAAGGTTTCGAGGGCGCCTTGAATGGGGATTGCCATCGGGGCGACAGCGGCGGGTGGAAGTTTAGGGGCCTACCCTGGGTCCAACAATGAAGTGATTAGACACAGGAGTGATCATAAGTGTCGATAAATGATGAGATGGGTGAAATCAACGCCCAGTGGGAACGTATTCGCAAGCGTCTAAGGCAGGAATTCGGTGATGCCGTCTTCAAGAGCTGGCTGCAGCCCTTAAGCCTGGAAAGTTCTGGAAAGGGCGAAGTCGTCCTTGGCGTGCCGACCCGGTTCATGCGCGATTGGGTCGAACGTCAATATATCAGCCGTATCCGGGCGCTGTGGAATGCCGAGAACCCCTCGATCAGCACCGTAAGCACCCGGGTTGAACAGATTGCCCCGGGGCAGCGGAAAAAGGCGACTGATGCCCCCGAAATCACCTTGGCGGGCACGGTGGCGGACAAACCGGCCGATGCCAACGGCCATGCCGCCATCAGCGCGCCCCTGGATTCCCGGTTCACATTCGACAATTTCATCGTCGGCAAATCCAACGAGTTCGCCTATGCCGCCGCCCGCCGGGTTGCCGAATCGGCCACGGCGCCGTTCAACCCGATGTTCCTTTATGGCGGCGTCGGCCTCGGCAAGACCCATTTGATGCACGCCATCGCCTGGCATATCCATCAACAGGACCCATCCCGGCGGGTGATCTATCTGTCCGCGGAAAAATTCATGTACCTGTTCATCCGCGCGCTGCGCTACCGGGATACCATGGCGTTCAAGGAACTGTTCCGTTCGGTCGACGTCTTGATGATCGACGACGTTCAGTTCATTTCCGGCCGCGAAACCACCCAGGAGGAGTTCTTCCATACCTTCAACGCCCTGGTCGACCAGAACCGCCAGGTGGTGATTTCGGCCGACAAATCGCCGTCGAATCTCGAGGGCATGGAAGAACGCATGCGTTCGCGCCTCGGTTGGGGGCTGGTGGCGGATATCCATCATACCGACTATGAACTCCGGCTCTCCATCCTGCAGTCCAAGACCGAGTTTCTCGGCGCCACGGTGGCGCCCAAGGTGCTCGAGTTTCTCGCCCATAAGATCACCTCCAACGTTCGCGAGTTGGAAGGCGCGCTCAACCGCGTCGTCGCCCACGCCACCCTGGTGGGGCGCGAGATCTCCCTCGAGGCGACCCAGGAGGTGCTGCACGATCTGTTGCGCGCCAACGACCGCCGCATCACCATCGAGGAAATCCAGAAGAAGGTCGCCGAGCACTTCAACATCCGAGTCGCCGATATGCATTCGGCGCGCCGTGCCCGCGCCGTCGCCCGGCCCCGCCAGGTCGCCATGTATCTCGCCAAGCAGCTGACATCGCGGTCCTTGCCCGAGATCGGCCGCAAGTTCGGCGGCCGCGACCACACCACCGTCATGCACGCGGTGCGCAAGATCGATGAATTGCGCACGGCTGACACCAGTTTCTCCGAAGATGTCGATTTGCTGCGGCGCATGCTCGAAACCTGAGGATTTTTCAGTGGCTTAGCCCTGTATTCGGGCGACCCGGAGGCGGGGATTTGCTGTCCCGGGCACGGCGGAAAGGCTTTGGGCTGCCAAGCTGTTCTGCTATAGTGAAGTTCCGGCTAGGGCGTCTACCGGAAAGCCTTTCTGGCAGACGAAGGGCCGGGGCGGGTTTGATTATGAATTCCGCCACGTGCGGCAGTCTCGCTAAAGACTGTTTGAGTGTTTGTCTGACGCCATGAAGCTTACCATCGACCGGGCTCCTTTGTTGCATGCGCTGGCTCATGTTCAGAGCGTGGTCGAGCGGCGCAATACCATCCCCATCCTTGCCAATGTCCTCATCGATGCCGGCGACGGCGCGATCAGGCTTGCCGCCACCGATATGGACCTGACTATCACCGAGAAGATCGCCGCCGATGTGGCGAGCCCGGGGACGACGACGGCGCCGGCCCATACGCTTTACGATATTGTCCGCAAATTGCCCGACGGCACCCAGGTGGAGCTTGAAAGCGACGACGACGGCAAACTCATGCTGCGCTCGGGACGCTCGACCTTCACCCTGTCCTGCCTGCCGGCGTCCGAATATCCCGCCACCGACGAGGAGGCCCAGCCGCACAATTTCACCCTCACGGCTTCGGAGCTCAAGGGATTGGTCGATCACACCCGTTTCGCCGTCTCCACCGAAGAGACCCGTTATTACCTCAATGGCATCTATCTTCATGCGATGGAACAAGACGGCGGCGCGATTCTGCGTGCGGTTGCCACCGACGGCCACCGTCTCGCCCGCTTTCAGATTCCCCTGCCCGTCGGCGCCGCGGATATCCCCGGTGTCATCGTGCCGCGCAAGACCATCCAGGAGCTCCGCAAGCTGCTCGAAGACAGCGAAACCAACATCGAAATTGCGCTGTCCGACACCAAGATCCTTTTCGCCTTTGATGGCATCATGCTCAATTCGAAGCTGATCGACGGCACCTTCCCCAATTACGAACGGGTCATCCCGTCGGGCAACGACAAGACCCTGGATGTCGATTGCAAGCAGTTTGCCGCGGCGGTGGACCGGGTGTCGACGATCTCGACGGAAAAGTCGCGGGCCATCAAACTGGCCTTGAACAAGAACAACCTGACACTGTCCGCCACCAGTCTCGACAATGGCAGCGCGGTCGAGGAAATCGAAGTCGGGTTCGATTCCGAACCGTTGGAGATCGGCTTCAATTCCCGTTATCTGCTCGATATCACCCAGCAAATCGAGGGCGGGCACGTGCAATTCTCCCTCGCCGACGCCGCATCGCCGACCGTGGTCACCGATGCCACCGATGCCGGCGCGCTTTATGTGCTCATGCCCATGCGCGTGTGAGGACCTGGAAGCTGAACACTCCCCAGCGAGTCGTTTCCGGCCAAGCCGTCTCAGATCAAGATATCCCTGGCCAAGATATCCCTGGCCGTGACGCCATTTCCGCCGCCGCGCCCCATCTCGCGGTGACCCGGCTGAGCCTTCGCGACTTTCGTTGTTACCAGAGCCTGGAATTGCGCAGCGATGGCCGCCCGGTGGTGCTGGCGGGGCCCAATGGCGCCGGCAAGACCAATATCTTAGAGGCACTGTCCTATCTCGCCCCGGGCCGTGGCCTGCGCGGCGCCAGGCTGGCGGAGATCGACCGCCGCGGCGGCGCCGGCCCCTGGACTGTGGCGGCGACGGTGGAAACCCCGGACGGCCCGGTCAAGATCGGCACCGGGCGCGCCGGCGAGGACGGAGCCGGGGATAGGGCCGGAGATGGGAATAGCCCCGCAGATAGGGATGCGGCGCCGGCGCGGCGCGCAAACCGGCGGATCGTCCGCATCGATGGCCGCACCGCCCGGGGTCCCCAGGCGCTCACCGATGTCATGAGCATCCTGTGGCTGACGCCGAGCATGGACCGGGTCTTCACCGGCTCGCCGGGCGCACGCCGGCGATTCCTCGACCGCCTGGTGTTCGGCATCGATCCCGCCCATGCCAGCCGGCTCTCGGCCTATGAGCGCGCCATGCGCGAACGCAACCGCCTGTTAAAAGGCGGCGAGAATGACGCCGCCTGGCTCGCGGCACTGGAGGAGACCATGTCCACCACCGCCGTCGCCATCTCGGCGGCGCGGCGCGAGACCGCCCAGCGCATGACCGCGGCCTGCGCCCGGGGTATTGGTCCGTTTCCCGCCGCAGGGCTCGAAATCGAGGGCGCGGTGGAAAGCTGGCTCGACCAGGGGCCGGCCCTTGCCGCCGAGGACAAGTTGCGCTGTGCCCTGGCCGACGGGCGCGCCAATGACGCCGCCACCGGCGGCGCCTCCATCGGGCCCCACAAAAGCGACCTTGCCGTCCATCATGTGGCCCGCGATATGCCGGCGCCGATGTGTTCGACCGGCGAACAGAAAGCGCTGTTGATCGCCATGGTGCTGGCCAATGCCCGGTTGCAGGCGGAATTGCGCGGGGCCATGCCGTTGCTGCTGCTCGACGAGGTCGTCGCCCATCTCGATGCCAGCCACCGCGGCGCCATGTTCGAGGAGATCTTCGCCCTTGGCGCCCAGGCCTGGTTCACCGGCACCGATATGGGCCTGTTCGCCGCCCTTGGCGATGGCGCCCGGTTCTTTCATGTCGCCGACGCCGGCGTTGATCCCGCCCGGGGAACCGCTCCGGACATGTCCATCAGACTCTCAGGTTAGCCATGAGCGAAAAATCCAAGACACCCGATTCCGAGACCGAAAGCTACGGCGCCGGATCCATCAAGGTGCTGCGCGGTCTCGATGCCGTGCGCAAGCGCCCCGGCATGTATATCGGCGACACCGACGACGGCTCCGGCCTTCACCGCATGGTCTACGAAGTGGTGGACAACGCCATCGACGAGGCCATGGCGGGCTTCTGTACCCGTGTCGAAGTGGTTCTCAATGTCGACGGCACCGTCACCATCACCGACAACGGCCGTGGCGTGCCGGTCGATATCCATGAAGAGGAGGGCGTCTCCGCCGCCCAGGTGATCATGACCCAGCTCCATGCCGGCGGCAAATTCGACCAGAACGCCTACAAAGTGTCCGGTGGCCTCCATGGGGTCGGCGTCTCGGTGGTCAACGCCTTGTCCGAGACCCTGGAACTGCGCGTGTGGCGGAACGGCAAGGAACATTTCATGCGTTTTCACCATGGCGATCCCGAAGCGCCCCTGGAAGTGGTGGGCGACGCCCCCGCCGACGGCGATGAGCTCAGGACCGGCACCGAGATCACCTTCCTGGCTTCGAACAAGACCTTTCCCGAGATCCATTTCGATTTCGCCACCCTGGAACACCGTCTGCGCGAGCTCGCCTTCCTCAATTCCGGGGTGTACCTGAAATTGACCGATAGCCGCGAGATGGAGCCCCAGACGGTGGATATGCATTACGAAGGCGGTCTCGAAGCCTTCGCCAAGTATCTCGACCGTTCCAAGACGCCGTTGCACATGCCGCCCATCAGCATCAGCGACACCCGCAACGACATCGTGGTCGAGGTCGCCATGGAATGGACCGACAGCTATCACGAGACCATCCTGTGCTTCACCAACAACATTCCCCAGCGCGACGGCGGCTCTCACCTCGCCGGGTTCCGGGCGGCGCTGACCCGAACCGTCAATTCCTACGCCAACAAAAGCGGCATCGCCCGCAAGGATAGGGTGGCTTTGACCGGGGACGATGCCAGGGAAGGCCTGACCTGCGTGCTCTCGATCAAGGTGCCCGATCCCAAATTCTCGTCCCAGACCAAGGACAAGCTGGTGTCCTCGGAGGTCCGCCCGGTGGTGGAAGCAATCCTCGGCGATCGCCTCGGCCAGTGGTTCGAGGAGCATCCCTCCGATGCCCGCACCATCATCGCCAAGGCGTTCGAGGCCGCGTTCGCCCGCGAGGCGGCGCGCAAGGCGCGTGAACTGACCCGCCGCAAGGGGGTGCTCGATATTTCATCCCTGCCCGGCAAGCTCGCCGATTGCCAGACCCGGGACCCCGCCGAGGCCGAAATTTTCATCGTCGAGGGTGATTCCGCTGGCGGCAGCGCCAAACAGGGGCGCGTCCGCAAGTACCAGGCCATCCTGCCGCTTCGGGGCAAGATCCTCAATGTCGAGCGTGCGCGGTTCGACAAGATGCTGTCCTCGGCCGAGATCGGAACCCTGATCACCGCCCTTGGCACCGGCATCGGCCACGAGGACTTCAATATCGACAAGATCCGCTACCACAAGGTCATCATCATGACCGATGCCGATGTCGATGGCAGCCATATCCGCACCCTGCTGCTGACCTTCTTCTACCGACAGATGCGCGAGGTCATCGAACGCGGCTATCTCTATATCGCCCAGCCGCCGCTTTACCGCGCCAAGCGCGGCGCGTCCGAGGTCTACCGCAAGGACGACCGCGAACTGGAGGATTATCTCATTGAGGCCGGCCTTGATGACGCGGTGCTGGTCCATGACGACGGCAGCCAGTCGGCGGGCGAGGATTTGCGCGCCCTGGTCGAAGAGGCGCGCACCGCGCGCAGCCTGCTGGCGCCCCTGTCCCGCTGGGCCGGGAACCTCGCCGTGGTCGAGCAAGCCGCGATCCTCGGCGCCTTCAACGAGGATCTCTATGCCGACAAGGCCCAGCTCGGCGAGGCCGCCGTCTATATCGCCAAGCGGCTCGACGCCATGGCGCCGGAGTTCGAACGCGGTTGGTCCGGGGAAGTCGACGACAACGGCGACATGGTTTTTCAGCGCACGCTCCGGGGCGTCACCGAAAAGCTCCAAATCGTCGCCAAGATCATCCTCAGCCCCGAAGCCAAGCATCTCGACGAGATGGCGGAAACATTGCAGAAGACGTTCGGCCGCCACGCCACCCTGAAGCGCAAGGATGTCGAAACCGTGATCACCGGACCCACCGGCCTGGTCGAATCGGTGATGGAAATGGGGCGCAAGGGCATCCAGGTACAGCGTTACAAGGGTCTGGGGGAAATGAATCCCGACCAGCTGTGGGAAACCACCCTGGACCCGGACATGCGCACCCTTTTGCAGGTCAAGATCAGCCACGCCGACGAATCCGAGGATATTTTCTCCACCCTGATGGGCGATGTGGTCGAACCGCGCCGCGAATTCATCCAGACCCATGCCCTCGAGGTCGCCAATCTCGACGTCTGAGTG
>CBDUSV010000092.1:0-9454 GCA_965369885.1 uncultured bacterium | reverse complement strand
AAAATCTGGGGTCACGAAAGATCATCCAACGTCCAGAAGGTGCGCTGGCTGTGCGACGAGCTTGGCCTCGAATATGAGCCCATCGACATTGGCGGCACGTTCGGCGGCAACAAGGATCCCGCTTACCTTAAGCTCAACCCCAATGGACAGATCCCGACCATGGAGGACGGCGATTTCGTGCTGTGGGAATCCAATTCCATATTGCGCTATATCGTCGAAAAATACGGCAATGGCCGCTTGGTCCCTGAAACCGTGGAAGGCCGCGCCATCGCCAATTGCTGGATGGATTGGCAGCTCGCCGCGTTGGGCGGGCCGTCCGGCGAGGTCATGCGCGCCACCGTGCGGACGCCGCGCCAAGACTGGGACCCGGCGCGCATCGAAAAGGCCGCCGCATTGCTTGGGGTCATGTGGCAAAGGTTCGAAGACGGCTTCGGCGACGGCGATTATGTGGTGGGCGAGTTCTCCATCGGCGATATCCCCCCCGGCGTCCTGGTGCAGCGCTGGTTCGCCTTCGAGATCGAACGCCCGGAGCTACCCAAGGTCAGGGCCTGGTACGAACGCCTGTGCACCCGTGCGCCCTACGTTGACCACGTCACCACCAAACTGATGCCGGGCGAGGGGCTCACCTGATAGCGCCTTAGCCGTCCCGTGCTTTGGTACTGGCGCGGGCGCGGGCGGCGTCGCCGAAGGCACGGAATATCGCCGCCGACAGCTTGTCCTCGGTGGCCCGCCATTCCGGGTGCCACTGGACACCGATGGCGAAGGCCGGGGCGTCCTTGACCCGGACCGCCTCGACAATGCCGTCGGGCGCGGTGGCCTCAACCACAAGCTCCGCCGCCAGCCGGTCGATGCCCTGGCCATGGAGCGAATTGACCGTGGCCTCGTCAGTGCCGAGGGCGTCCCGGGCGATGGCGCAGAGCACGCCACCGGCGGCAAAGCTCACCTGATGGGCGTCTTGGAACATCACCTCCGGTGGTGCGTCGGGTGCACAGCGGTGGTCCATCTTGCCGTCGAGTTCATGGATTTGCTGATGCAAACTGCCGCCCAGCGCCACGTTGAGTTCCTGTAGGCCGCGGCAGATGGCAAGCAGGGGCACGCCGCCATCCAGGGCATGGCGGATCAGGGGCAGCGCCGTGGCGTCGCGCTGAGGGTCCGCCGGGGTCCCGTCGGTCCGGGGAACGTCGCCATAATGGTGGGGTTCGATATTGGAAATGGCGCCGGCGACGAACAAGCCGTCGAGACGGGCAAGCAGCGGGGCGGCCTCAAGCGCGCTTCCCAGGGCGGGGATGAGGACCGCCATGGCGCCGGCCGCGTCCATCGCCGCGGTGATCTCGTCCTCATGGACCGAATGGACGGAGATGCCGCCTCGAACACGAACCGATGTCGGAATGCCGATCAGGGGAAGGGGCGCCATCGGTGGGCAAACTTTCAATGTGGCGGCGGCGTCACTCTCGTGGCGGCTCGGTGAATTCAAACAGCTTCTTGTCGAGCTTGATGCCGAAGCTGTGGTCGAACAGGGCGACCTGGGTGATCTGGCCGCTGGGATCGGTCACCGACCATTGACGCAGCTTCATCGGCGTGGTGGCAAGGGTCAGGGTCAATGAGCCGGCCCCGGGGTCCTCGGTCATGACCATCATGATGCGGATCACGCCGCGTGACCGTGTCAGGCCGGTGACGGTGATCTTGCCGCTGAACTTCACATTCTTGGCAACCAGAATGCCGGCGAGATTGTCGCTGAGGGATTCGTAGCTGGTCTGTTCCAGATCGGAATCGTGGTAGATCAGCCAATGGCCGGTGCCGATGATCAGGATGGGCGATGGCGGTGCATATTCGACGCGAAGCCGTCCCGGCCGTGACAGATAGATTTTACCCTCGTTGGTGACGCCGTTGGGCGCCACCTGGAGGAATTTCGCTTTCAGGGTGGTGATGGTGTTGATGTAACGCTCGATCTTGGCGATATCGGCTTGATCCCTGGCGGACAATTTGATCGCCGCGGAGGCCGGGCCGGTCCAGACCGCGGCCCAGACCAACGCCGAGACCACCGCCAGTACTGCCGTCAACTTCGCCCTCATCAGGGAACGTCTTCGGGTGAGCGGATCAGGATTTCCCGGCGCCCGACATGGTTGGCCGGGCTGACCACACCATCGGTCTCCATCTGTTCCATGATGCGCGCCGCCCGGTTGTAGCCGATCTGCAGATGGCGCTGGATGAAGCTGGTCGACGCCTTGCGTTGGCGCAGCACCAAGCCGACGGCCTGGTTGTACAGGCTGTCGCCGTCCGGGCTGCCGCTATCGAGCAACGCCATGCCGCCTTCGGCCTCGATGGTGATCTCTTCGATATAGCTGGGTTCGCCCTGCTCGCGCAGATGGTTGACCACGGCCTCGACCTCTTCATCGCTGACGAAGGGACCATGGACCCGGGTGATGCGCCCGCCGCCCGCCATGTAGAGCATGTCGCCCTGGCCAAGAAGTTGTTCGGCGCCTTGTTCACCAAGGATGGTGCGGCTGTCGATCTTCGACGTCACCTGGAAGGAGATGCGGGTCGGCAGGTTGGCCTTGATGGTGCCGGTGATGACATCGACCGACGGCCTTTGGGTCGCCATGATGATGTGGATGCCGGCGGCCCTGGCCATCTGCGACAGGCGCTGCACCGTGCCCTCGATCTCCTTGCCCGCCAACATCATGAGATCGGCCATCTCGTCGACGATGACGACGATGTAAGGCAACGGGCTGAGATCAAGGGGCTGATCCTCGAACACCGGCTTGCCGGTGTCGTCGTCGAAGCCGGTTTGCACCGTGCGCATCAGTTCCTCGCCGCGCTTGCGGGCCTGGGCAATCCGGGCGTTGTAGCTGGTGATGTTGCGCACCCCGAGCTGGGACATGGCGCGGTAACGGTTTTCCATCTCGCGCACGGTCCAGCGTAGCGCCACCACCGCCTTGTCCGCCTCGGTCACCACCGGCGCCAGAAGATGGGGGATGCCGTCATAGACCGAAAGCTCCAGCATCTTGGGATCGATCATGATGAATTTGCATTCCTCGGGCCCCAGCCGGTAGAGCAGGGACAGGATCATGGTGTTGATGCCGACCGATTTGCCGGACCCGGTGGTGCCGGCGATCAGGAGATGGGGCATGCGCCCGAGATCGGTGATGACAGGCTTCCCGCTGATATCCTTGCCGAGAACCAGGGCCAGGGTGGCGGCGGTGCGCTCATAGGATTCCGAGGCCAGCAGTTCGCGCAGATAGACGGTCTCGCGTCGGGTGTTGGGAAGCTCGATGCCGATCACGTTCTGTCCCGGCACCACGGCGATGCGCACCGAGATTGCGCTCATCGACCGGGCGATGTCGTCGGCCAGGCCGATCACCCGCGATGATTTGATGCCAGGTGCCGGTTCGAGTTCGTAAAGGGTCACCACCGGGCCGGGCCGCACCTTGATGATCTCGCCGTGGACCCCGAAATCCTCGAGCACGCTCATGAGGATACGGGCATTCTGCGCCAGGGCGTCCTCGGTGATCTCATAGCCCCGGTCGGACGCCGGCGTCATTTCCAGAAGATCGAGATCTGGAGGCACGTGCTCGGAGTCGGGAATGAGATCGAGGGTCGCCTGGCGCGCCGCCTGGGCCCGCTTGCCGGGACGCATGGGGCCGGATTTGGGGGCGATCAGTCCGGCCTTGGGCCGGGAGCCGGCGGCGCCCCGGTCATGGACATCGAAATGAGGTTCTCCGTCATCCGAGAAGTGCGGCTCGACCCTTTGGCGCCGGCTGATCAATCCGCGGCTGGTACTGGCGGCGGCCCGGTTGATCGAAAGGAAAAATCGTTGCCCGGCCCAGCTTGCCCCCCTGGCGCCTGCAACCACAAGCCAAACCAGGTAACGGCCGAGCACAAGCCACTCGGCCCAGCTTAAGCCGAGGGCGAGAACCACCAGGATTAAAGCGATGACGACGGCGCCGGCCAGCATGAAGCCGGGATCAAGCTCCGCCATTGCCGCCAGGCCCGAAATTTCCCCCAGCGCCCAGGCGCCGAGGCTGCCGCCGGCGCCGGAAGGCAGGGCCCAGTCTTGCGGCATCGATGCGGCACAGGCAAGGGCGGTGGCCGCCATGGCCGCGGGCAGCAGCACCAGGCGCAGCCAGGCATGGCTAAGCCCGTGTTTGGCGGCGATGCGCCAGCCCCAACAGCCCAGAACCAGGGCCGGCAACACGCTGGCAAGGCCGAACAGCTGCAACAATAGATCGGCGCCGGCGGCTCCCAGCAGGCCGAGATAGTTGGCCGGGGCTCCGTTCACCGCCACGTTGAAAGACGGATCGTTGGCCCGATAGGTGATCAGCGCCACCGCCACCAAGGCGCCGGCCGCCATCAGGGCGACACCGGAGATTTCGATCAGGCGGCGGCGAACGAAAGCGCTGAAGGATGCGGGCAGGAAGGGCGTCTTGCCGGTGTTCGCGTAAGAGCGTGCCATTTCCGTCTTATCCTAGGGTGTGAACTCACAAAAGGTCATGGATCCGCCCGGCGTGGCCGCCGATCGAATCAAGCCTGGAATCACATATATAGCGGGTACAAACCATAAACAACCCATCTCTCTCGGGAAAGTGCGGCGACGCAGCGCGGACGATGCCCTTGGAATCCTTGGTTTTTGGGGATTTTCAGCCGGGAAGGGCAAAAAAATGGCGCCGCGGCCCTGGGGCCACGGCGCCGGATTTCGACAAAGATCGGTTAGACGCCGACCTCAGAGATCGTAGCCGGATTCACCGTGGGACGTGATGTCGAGGCCCTCGATCTCGTCTTCCTCGGAGACCCTGAGGCCGACCAGGGCGTCAACCACCTTGACGATGATGAAGGTCAGCCCCACCGCCCACACCAGGGTGGCGGCTGCGCCGACCGCCTGGATGTAAAGCTGGCCGAGGATGGACGCCTTGGAAAGGCCGAGGCCGCCGAAGCTGGCGGCGCCGAAGATGGCGGTCAGCAAAATACCGCTGGCGCCGCCGACGCCATGGACCGCCATCACGTCAAGGGAATCGTCGATTTTCATCACTTTCTTGACGATGTTGACCGATGAATAACAGATGATGCCGGCGATGGTGCCGATGAACAGGGCGCCGACGGGACCGACGAAACCCGATGCCGGGGTGATGGTGGCGAGCCCTGCGATGGCGCCGGTGGCGATGCCGACCATGGTCGGTTTGCCGTCCTTGATCCATTCGATCAGCATCCAGGTGAACGCCGCCGTCGCCGCCGAGATGTGGGTGACGGTGATGGCCATGCCGGCGGCGCCGTCGGCTGCAAGGGCGCTACCGCCGTTGAAGCCGAACCAGCCCACCCACAGCATGGCGGCGCCCGCCATGACCATTCCGGGATTGTGCGGGCGGTGCAATTCCGTGGGGAACCCCCTGCGGGGTCCCAACATCTTGGCGATCATCAGGGCCGATGCGCCGCAGGTCAGGTGAACCACAAGGCCGCCGGCGAAGTCCTGCACCCCCATGGCGCCGAGCCAGCCGCCGCCCCACACCCAATGGGCGACCGGGGCGTAAACCAGGACCAGCCATGCCCCCGAGAACAGCATCACGGCGGAGAACCGGATGCGTTCCACATAGGCGCCGACGATCAGGGCCGGGGTGATGATGGCGAAGGTCATCTGGAACATGAAGAACACGGATTCGGGAATGTCACCCGACAACGTCGCGGTGCCGACGCCGAACAGGAAGGCTTTGCCCAACCCGCCGATCACCGCATTGGCGCCACCGCCGTCGCCGAAGGCGAGGCTGTAGACGAACACCAGCCACATCACCGATACCAGGCAGCAGATGGCGAAGCAGTGCATCAAGGCCGAAAGCACATTCCGGGCGCCGACAAGACCGCCATAGAACAGGGCCAGGCCCGGCAGCGTCATGAACAGCACCAGCGCCGTCGACGTCATGATCCAGGCGGTGTTGCTGCCGCTGAGCTTCGCCGCCCCTTGGGCCAAGGCCGGATCCGCCCCGAGCAGGATAAAAGCGGAAAACAACAGCGAAATGATCGATGTCAGTCTGATGGTCGGCATGAATTTCCCCCCATTAATCGCGAACCTCCGGGCCACAAACAGGAAGGCGCCGCAAGATTGACCCTTGCCGCGATGGGATGTGTTGACGCACTCGCCTCCTCTTTATGGGAGATCAGATGATCAATAATTGTGCCAGCTTGCGGGATGGGGCGAAAAGTCGCGGTTTACCGGGCAAGAAGCGGATACAACTACACCGTCGCCACGGCAATTTTCACAAGGAGTGTGCCCGAATATTAGGCTGGAAGCGCGGCGCTTGCCTTAAATTTATGCATTTATCAACGGCAAGAGCCCGGAAGGCTTGCGCCTTCCGGGCTGAAGTGAGGGGGGAGTGAGCCCTCAATGGGCCGGTCTGCCAACCGATCCTATGGTTACGTTCTCCTAGTGGACGGTTTCGCCATGGAGTATCTGGTCGAGACCTTCGCGTTCGGAGTCTTCGTCGACGCGCAGTCCGATGACAACGTCGATAATCTTGAACAGGATGAAACTCACCACCCCGCAATAGATGATGGTGACGCCAATGCCGTAGAACTGCAGCCCGATCTGCGCCAAATTGCCCTCGAGCGCACCCTTGGTGCCACCGACCGCCTCGACGGCCAGGACACCGGTGAGCAACGCACCGACGATGCCGCCGATGCCGTGGATGCCGAAACAATCGAGGGAATCATCGTAGCCGAGCTTCTGCTTGAGGCTGGTCGCGCCCCAGTAGCAGACGACGCCGGCGATGAGGCCGATGATCAGGGCGCCGGAGGGCCCGACGAATCCCGAGGCCGGGGTGATGGCGACCAGCCCGGCGATGGCGCCGGAGATGATGCCGAGGACACTGGGCTTGCCCATGAATTTCCATTCGGCGAACATCCAGGCCAATGCGGCGGCGGCGGTGGCGATCTGGGTGACGGCCATGGCCATGCCGGCGCCGCCGCCGGCGGTGAGGGCGCTGCCGGCGTTGAAGCCGAACCAGCCGACCCACAACAGTGATGCGCCGATGACCGACAGCACCAGATTGTGCGGCGAGAGGTTTTCGGTGCCGTAGCCGATGCGTTTGCCGAGCACCAGGGCGCCGACCAGACCGGCGACGCCGGCATTGATATGCACCACGGTGCCGCCGGCGAAATCGAGCACGCCCGCGGCGCCGAGGAACCCGCCGCCCCATACCCAATGGGCGATGGGAACATAGACCAAGATCAGCCACAGGCCCATGAACCACATCAAGGCCGAAAACTTCATGCGGTCGGCCAGCGACCCGGTGATCAGGGCCGCGGTGATGATGGCGAAAGTGGCCTGGAAGGTCATGAAGACGGATTCGGGAATGGTGCCGGTGAGCCCGCCAACGGTCATGTCCTTGAGGAAGAACTGGTCGAGGCTGCCGATCCACGCATTGGCGCCGCCGCCATCGGTGAAGGCGAGGGAATAGCCCAGGATCATCCACAGCACCGTCGCCAAACAACAGATGGCGAAGCTCTGCATCATGGTGGCAAGGACATTCTTCTTGCGCACCATGCCGCCGTAGAACAAGGCGACGCCGGGAACCGTCATCATCAAGACGATGGCGGTCGCTGTCAGCATCCAGGCGGTATCGCCGCTATCGAGCTTGGGCGTCGCCGCCGCTTGGGCCAGGACCTCAGGCGCGGTGAACACCATGCCGATCACCATCGCCACCAAAGCGGTGGCTGAATATTTCAATCTCTTCATCACACTCTCCCTACAAGGCTTCAACATCGGTCTCGCCCGTGCGGATGCGCGTGGCTTTTCCGAGGTCGAGGACGAAAATCTTTCCATCACCGATCTTGCCGGTTCCGGCGGTTTTGACGATGCATTCGGTGACCCGGTCGACCAGACTGTCGTCGATCGCGAGTTCAATTTTGGTCTTGGGCAGAAAATCGACCTGATATTCCGCCCCGCGGTAAATCTCGGCATGGCCCTTTTGCCGGCCGAAACCCTTGACCTCGGTCACCGTCATGCCTTCGACGCCAAGCGCGGTCAGGGCATCACGTACCGGGTCAAGCTTGAATGGCTTGATGATGGCAATAACGAATTTCATGACGCTCTCCCTTCATATCGTCACAATGGCCGCCCCGGGATTGGCCCGGGAACCAGCTAAGGGGTCCATATCAAGAACCGTGCCGGTTGCGGCTAAAATTGAAAGAACGCATGATTTCAACGAGATAAAACAAATCACGAGACCCTACACCTGGTCTACACTCCGGTATTTTGCCTATTTTTTAATCAATGAAACACACAAGCCTATTTTCTAGGCAGTTATGAATTCAGGGTCACACCCCACCTAGCGGCTGGACCTGGCGGCGGTGGCGGGCGAAACTCGCGCCATGGTCCGGGAACATGGAACCAGAGATCATGGAAAAAGTGCCAGCAACGTGAATAGCAACCGGAACAAAGCCGGGGAGACCACCGCCGATGTGCTGATTATCGGCGGCGGCATGGTGGGGCTGACGCTGGCCACCGCGTTGGGCTCGGCTGGGCTCGACGTCACCGTGCTTGACCGCGATGATCCCCAAGCCGTGCTTGAGGCCGCCTTCGACGGCCGGGTTTCTGCCATTGCGCTGGGGTCCCGGCGGGTGCTGGAAACCCTCGATTTGTGGCAGGGGTTGGCGGCCGAGGCCGAGCCTATCCTCGACATCCGGGTCAGCGACGGCGCCTCGCCCCTGATGCTCGATTTCGATCACGGCGACGTCGGCGACGAGCCCATGGGCCACATGCTCGAGAACCGGGCGCTCCGGCGCGTCCTTCTGCAACGCGTCACGCCGATGGCCAATGTGCACTTGCTGGCGCCGGTGACGGTGGTGGCGCTCGACTTCGGCGCGGGCAAGGTGGAGGTGGCGCTCGATGACGGGCGTAAGCTAACGGCACGGCTATTGGTGGCCGCCGACGGGCGCAATTCCTGGACCCGGCGCCATGTCGGCATCAATACCACCGAATGGTCCTATCCCCAGACCGCCATCGTTTGCACGGTGGAGCACGCCCGCCCGCACCGGGGCTTGGCCTATGAACGGTTTCTGCCGCCGGGGCCGTTCGCCATATTGCCGATGACCGATGAGTACCTGACCGATGAGCGCCCGGGCAAAGGACAGGTGCGTCACCGCTCCTCCATCGTCTGGTCCGAACGCACCGAACGGGTGCCCGGACTGCTGGCCCTGGGTGAGGTTGAATTCAATCAAGAACTCGCCCGGCGTTTCCCGGACGATCTCGGCGATGTCGCCGTGCTGGGGCAGCGTTGGTCCTATCCGCTGTCTTTGATTCTGGCGGAACGCTACGTCGGTGACCGCCTCGCCCTGGTCGGCGATGCCGGCCACGCCACCCATCCCGTCACCGGCCAGGGTCTCAATCTGGGACTGAGGGATGTCGCCGCCTTTGCCGAGGTGGTGGTGGAAGCCTGGCGTCTCGGCCTCGACATCGGCCATGGCGCGG
>CBDUSV010000091.1:0-9464 GCA_965369885.1 uncultured bacterium | reverse complement strand
TAGGCGAACGCCATGAACAACTTGGAAATCACCGGCGATCAACAAGCCAGCGCCGAAAACAAGGGCCCGGCAATCACTATTCACACCGAATCGGACTTCGAGTGCATGCGTCGCGCCGGCCGCCTGGCGGCGGAAACCATCGATTACATCACACCTTTCGTCAAACCCGGGGTGACCACCGACGAGTTGGACAAGCTGTGCAACGATTTCACCATTGCCCACAACGCGATTTCCGCGCCACTCAACTACCGTGGTTTCCCGAAGTCGATCTGCGCCTCCATCAACCACGTGGTTTGCCACGGCATCCCGGGACCGAAGCGGTTGCGCAAGGGCGATATCGTCAATCTCGATATCACCGTCATTCTCGATGGCTGGTATGGCGATAGCTCGCGCATGTTCCTGGCCGGCGATGTCGGGGTTAAGGCCAGCAGGCTGGTCGAGGCCACCCACGAGGCGATGATGAGAGGCATCACCGAGGTCCGTCCCGGCGCCACCCTGGGTGATATCGGCCACGCCATTCAGTCCTATGCCGAAGGCATGCGCTATTCGGTGGTGCGGGATTTCTGCGGCCATGGCCTTGGCAGGATTTTCCATGCCCCGCCCAATGTTCTCCATTTCGGCAGACCGGGCGAAGGCCTGGTCCTCAAGCAAGGCATGTTCTTGACCATCGAACCGATGATCAATGCCGGCAGCCACGAGGTCAAGGTGCTGCAAGACGGCTGGACCGCGGTGACCAGGGACAAGTCGCTCTCGGCCCAGTTCGAACACTCCATCGGCGTCACCAAGGACGGCTTTGAGGTCTTTACCTTCTCGCCCAAGGGGTTGCACTGCCCGCCCTATGACGTGTGAGTTGAGGCTGGGGGGGACCGCCAACGCAACCATGGATACCAAGCCTCATTATCTGGGTCACCGCAACCGCCTGAAGAAACGCTTCTTGCATGATTCCGGCGCCGGGCTGCCCGACTACGAGATGCTGGAGCTCGTCCTGTTCCTGGCCAATCCCCGGTCCGACGTGAAACCTCTGGCCAAGCGCTTGCTGGCGCGGTTCGGCAGCTTCGCCGACGTCGTCACCGCCGACATCAAGGATTTGACCACGGTCAAGGGTGTGGGTGACAACACCGCGGTGGCGCTAAAGACCATCGAGGCGGCGTCGGTGCGCCTCGCCCGTCAGCAAATCATGAACCGGCCGGTGATTTCGTCATGGCAAAAGCTTCTCGATTACTGCCAGACCAGCATGGCCTACGGCAAGACCGAACAGTTCCGGGTGCTGTTCCTCGACCGCAAGAACATGTTGATCGGCGACGAGATCCAACAGACCGGAACCGTCGATCACACCCCGGTCTATCCCCGCGAGGTGGTAAAGCGCGCCCTCGATCTCGGGGCCTCGGCCATCATCATCGTCCACAACCATCCCAGTGGCGATCCGGCCCCTTCCAAAAACGATATCGAGATGACCAACGAGGTGTGCGAGGCCGGCAAGGCGCTCGGCATCACCGTCCACGACCACATCATCATCGGCCGCAACGGCCACGCCAGCTTCAAGAGCCTGGGCCTGTTGTAAGGCGACCCTTGGTTGATTGCCCTGGGGCTATTTGTCCTGGGGTTATTTAGTGGTGATGACCTTGGGGACATGGAGACCCGGGATCAAGGCGCCATTGGTCGTGGCGTTGAGAAGGAAGGTGGACCCGATCATGGAAAACAGCATCATCAGCACAAAACCGCCAATGACCAGGCTGTTGGCGAAAGTCCACAGCGGGCGATTGGCGTGATCGGCCCGAATGCGCTCGACCGAGCGGCGCTCAACACCGCCGAGCAAGACGATAAAATAGCGCCGCCCGAAAAAGGGAATCGAGCGCCGAATTTCCACCGGATGGTTGCTCCAGCCGCTGCCAAGGGCGCTTTTGATGGCGGCGAGCTGGGCATCGCTGAAGGATGACGCCATCGCGGGCGGCACGTTCATGAGGAAGCGCTGGATAAATTGATCCGATGTCTTGAGGCGTTCCTGGGTCAGGGTATCCATGTCTCTATCCTTCAAAAACCTTCATCACCGATGCCATTGCCGCCAGCTTACAATAGCCGGCTACGGCGCCTTTCATCTTCATCACTCAGGACCCCTAGGCCCACGCCTTCCTTAAGGACTTTCTCATGTGTATTTCGCCGGATCATATTGCCGAGTATGAAAAATATGCGCCCGGCGAAGAACCACCAGACAATTGATATGAGACCAAGCAGCAGATTGCCGAAGACATTGACGAGGGAATTCAACACGGCATTCAATCCAGCCAGACCGGCTTTGCCGGCGATCACCATAAGCCCGATGAAGATGGTGTCCCCGGCGAAGAAGAAAATGCGCTCCAAAAGTCCAAAACGGTAGAAGTTGCGGAGCTCTTCCTCTTCCACTTTCGCACGGGCAACGACGGTTTCGCATCCCTTGGCAATGCGCCGCGCCTTGTCGGCAAGCTTTTGGGGCAATTGCTTGGTCAAGCTGTCATGCAACTTGGTGGCTTGCTTACGAACCAGTATGGCTTGCTTTTGAGCCTTGCTAATAGGCTGGTCCGGGTTCTTAACCTCATCACCACCAACGGTGGCATCCTTGCGCGGATCCGTGGCACATGTCAGCCACGCCAGTGCCATGACCGGATCCTTGGCAACGCCGCGCCCCTCGACCAACATAACGCCGAGCAGATACTGGGCGGAAATATTGCCACGCTTGGCCAGGGGACCAATTTTCCGGATGGTGGTCGCATAGTCGCCGCGCTTATAGGCATCGATGCCGGCCCGCAAACTGGCCTCGTGACCGGTGTGCAAATCCGCTCGAGCCGGGGCAACGGCCAGGGCGACGAAGGCGCAGAACAGAGCCGGGGCGGCGAACACGCGCCACAAGCTGGATCGTTTCCTTGTCATCCACCAAGCGTCCATTTTAAAAACATAATTTGCCGTTCAATCTAGCGAATAACTACTTAATGCGGGATTAAGGCGCCCCCGTCGACATCCATCCCCGACTGACGAAAATGTTGGAAATCAATGCTTTTCGGCGCGTAAATGCCGGAATTAATATGACAGATGACCGGGAAAGATATTCGCGGGCGGGCGGCGGAAGGCAGGTATTCGTCGCTTTATTTCACCCAACGCAAAATCAATATTTACGGTTAACAAGAAGTAAAAGAATTTAATTAATATTTATCAACTTCGGATTAGAGAAAAAATTACGTTACTCTTTTTTTAACCCATAATTCGCTATTATAAGTTCGGTTTTATGCGTTTTTTTATTTGGAATTCGAGGCCCCTCGGCCGCGACAACCAGGTGGGAAAATGCCGGGAAACCGTGCGGCCCCAGGGTGGGCCCATGACGTCAAGCGAAAGGGTCGGCAGGATGCCGCTACTGATTGAACAGGCCGATTTGAAGCAGGGATGTAAGGATACCTTTCCCTACATCGCGGCCACCCTTGCCGCGTCACTGGTCTATCTCATCTACGAGAGTGGAATTCTCGATGCGGTGTTCGGCCTGTTGGGCCTTGATGCCCCGAAGGCGCAGCGCTCGCCCATGTTCTGGGCCAACCAGATCGCATTGCTTGCCACCATCGGCATCGCCTCGGTGCTTGCCGGCAGCCGCTTTGAGGTCATGCCGTGGCGCACGTCGGCTATCGGGCTGACGATCTGGTCGGCCGTTGCCATTTTGGCGACCCGGTTTCTGCAAGCATATTTCGACACCCCCGTCGACCTGTTGCCGGCAATCCTGCTGCCGGCGACCGTGTTCGTATGTGCCCTGGTCAATCAGATCTCCAACATGGAACGCACCATGTTCGTCAAGGAGATGGCTGTCACCCACAAGGAAGAGCTGCTGGAGAAGGTTTACGACAACGTCCAGAACGCCATCATCGTCGCCAACGCCAAAGGCAAGATCGTCTTCGCCAATACGCCGGGACTGTCACTGTTCGGCTATGAAGAGGACGAGGTCATGGGTCAGTCCGTCGACATGCTGAGCGCGAAACCGGGCGAAGGCCTCGTTGGGCGCAAGATTTCCTATTACCTCCATCGCGCGTCGGCGGTCGACCAGGCCGCGGGGAGGCTTCAGGCCGGCCCCTTCGAGACCGCGGGCCAGCGCAAGGACGGCACCCCCTTCATCATGGACCTGGCGGTGGCCGTCGCCCGATTCAAAGCCTCTGAACATCGCTATGAAAAACGCAAGTCCGACAGGCTGCTTTATGTCTGCAATCTGTGGGACGTCACGGCGCGGCTGAAAGGTCAGGAAATGCAGCGTGTGGCGGTCGAGCAGCAGGTCGTGGCCAACCGGGCCAAGAGCGAGTTCGTCGCCAATATGAGCCACGAACTGCGCACGCCCTTGAACGCCATCATCGGCTTCTCCGAGATGTTGACCGGCCGCTTCTTCGGCTCACTGACCGACAAGCAGACCGAATATGTCCATGATATCCATTCCTCGGGACAACATCTTCTCAAGCTGATCAACGATATCCTCGACATTTCCAAGATCGAATCGGGCAACGCCGATCTCGAAGAGGAGGAATTCGACGTCAGGGAAGTCATCAAGTCGTGCATGACCCTGATCCGCCACCGCGCCGATGAAGGCGGGGTTGCTCTTGCCACCAGCGGAGATGCGCCGACCCATCTGCTATATGCCGATGAACGCAAGGTCAAACAGGTGATCCTTAATCTGCTTTCCAATGCGGTCAAATTTACTCCGGACGGCGGACGCGTCGAGGTTCGGGCCGACATAGATGAAGACGGCAACTACGCCGTGGCGGTGATCGATTCCGGGGTCGGCATCGCGCCCGAAGACATCGCCGAGGCCCTTGCCCCGTTCGGCCAGGTCGATAGCGGCCTCAACAGAAAATATGAAGGCACCGGCCTCGGACTTTCCCTGACCAAGTCCCTGGTCGAGGCCCATGGCGGCACCCTGACCCTGGAAAGCAGCCTCGGTGTTGGCACCACGGTCACCGCCCGCTTCCCGCCGATGTGCATCGTCGGAGCCGAGATCGCCGAACCGGACGGCGAGGAGAGCGAAAAACCGGGCAAAAAGAAAAAGGCCGTGGCCTAGTTTTTCCCGGACAATTCCACATTTATCCGCCGGGATAGGGCTCATCCCGGTTTCAAAATCCCGGCTTTCATGCCATAAAGACCCCATGATTCCCCGCTACAGCCGCCCGGAAATGACCGCCATCTGGGCACCCGAAAACAAATTCAAGATTTGGCTGGATATCGAGGCCCATGCCTGCGACGCCCAGGCGGAGCTTGGCGTCATCCCCAAGCAGGCCGCCCTTGCGGTTTGGGAAAAAGGCAAATCCGACATCGGCCGGATCGACGAGATCGAGCGTGAAACCAAGCACGATGTCATCGCCTTTCTCACCGATCTTGCCGAACATGTCGGTCCCGAGGCGCGTTTCATCCACCAAGGCATGACGTCATCGGATGTGCTCGACACCTGTCTCGCGGTGCAATTGAGCCAGGCCGCCGATATTCTTCTCGCCGACCTCGACGCGCTGCTTGACGCCCTCAAGCGCCGGGCGATGGAACACAAGATGACGCCGTGCATCGGCCGCAGCCACGGCATCCATGCCGAGCCCACCACCTTCGGGTTGAAGCTGGCCGGGCATTACGCCGAATTCGCCCGCAACCGCCGGCGCCTGGACGCCGCCCGCAAGGAGATCGCCACCTGCGCCATTTCAGGCGCCGTCGGCACCTATGCCAATATCGACCCCGCGGTCGAGCGTCATGTCGCCGAGAAAATGGGCCTCGAAGCCGAGACCATTTCGAGCCAGGTGATCCCGCGTGACCGCCATGCCATGTTCTTCGCCACCCTGGCGGTTATCGCGTCTTCCATCGAGCGCCTGGCGATCGAGATCCGGCATCTGCAACGCACCGAGGTCCGCGAGGCCGAGGAGTTCTTCTCACCGGGGCAAAAAGGCTCATCCGCCATGCCCCACAAGCGCAATCCGGTGCTGACGGAGAATCTCACCGGGATCGCCCGCATGATTCGCGCCGCCGCGATACCCGCCCTGGAGAACGTCGCGCTGTGGCATGAACGTGACATCTCCCATTCTTCGGTGGAGCGCATCACCGCCCCGGATGTCACCATTCTTCTCGATTTCGCCCTAGGGCGGCTGGCCGGGACCATCGACCGTCTGGTGGTCTATCCCGACATGATGGCGCGGAACCTCAATTCCCTCGGCGGCATCACCCACTCCCAAAGCGTGCTTCTGGCCTTGACCCAAAAAGGCATGAGCCGCGAGGATGCCTATGAGGCGGTGCAGCGCAATGCGCTTTCGGTGTGGGAAAAGGGGGAGGATTTCCGCACCGCCTTAGGGAATGATCCGGAGATTTCAAAACAACTGAGCGGCGGGGAACTCGACGCACTGTTCGACAGCGCCGCCCACACCAAACATGTCGACACCATCTTCGCCCGGGTCTTCGGCGAAGGTTCGCCTTAGGGTGTGCCCTAGCCGCCGCCTTCGGGCGCGGCGCCGGTCTCTTTCAGGATCTGGGTGCGCGCGGTCTCGGTCAGCCTGTCCATCTCTTTGCGGATTTCGATATTGGTGGTGTCCAGCCCCTTGGCCGTCAGGTCCTTGAGGACCTTTTCGAGGACATCATCGTCGCCGGGCTTGGTGAAATCGGCCATCACCACCTCCTTGGCGTATTCCCCGGCGTGATCGCCCGACAGCCCCATGCGCTCCGCCGCCCATAGCCCTAAGAGCTTGTTGCGCCGCGCCGCGATCTTGAACCGGGTCTCTTCGTCCAGGCGGTATTTCGCCTCAAAGCCTTTTTCTCTGTCGTTCAAGCTGTTCATGATGTGTACTCCCTTGCCGCGGCAGCCCTTGGGTGGTGGGCTTTTCCTCCATTCTTTATAGCGGTGGCGGCCCCACAGTGGTATCGATTCTTACATGTGCACATTGGTGATCCTACGCCGTCCCGAACACCGCTGGCCCCTGATCGTGGGCGCCAACCGCGAGGAAATGGCCGACCGCCCCTGGGCGCCGCCTGGGCGCCATTGGCCGGACCGCGGCCAGGTGGTTGCCGGCCATGATCTCGAAGCCGGTGGCAGCTGGCTTGGCATCAACGATTTCGGGGTCATCGCCGGCATCATGAACCGCCGGGGCTCGCTTGGCGCCGAGGCGGGCAAGCGCAGCCGCGGAGAGCTTGTCCTCGAGGCCCTCGACCACGCCGATGCCGCCATTGCGGCCCGGGCGCTTTGCGCCATCGACCCGGGCGCCTACCGGCCCTTCAACCTGTTCATTGGCGACAACCGGGACGCCTTTTGGCTGCGCAGTGCCCCTGATGACGCGCCCTCGGCCATCACCATCCATGGAATCCCCGCCGGCGTTTCCATGATCACGGCGTGGGACCTGAACGATGTGGGCAGCCCGCGCATCCGCGACTATCTGCCACGCTTCGAGGCGGCGCCGGCGCCGGAGCCCGACCAGGGCGACTGGGCCGCATGGCAGGAGTTGTTGGCGAGCCGCGAGTTCGACGCCGATGCCGGTCCCCGGGGCGCGCTCTGCATTGTCACCGACGGCACCTATGGCACGCTGTCGAGCTCGCTCATCGCGGTGGGCACCACCGATGCCGGGCCAGTGGCCAAATACCTCTTCTGTGCCCAAAGTCCCGATCCCGCCGGCTATCAGGAGGTCGAATTGTGAAGCGGCCTTATCCAAGATTTTGGCCCCGGAATCTCTGTCTTCCACCAACATTGTTTTGCGCCGGAAATATGCTATATGAATGAGACGCAACCACCGATCAAATCAATGGCGCTTCGGCGCCGTTTTCCATTCAGAGGGTCATGTCATGTCTCGCCGCCGACAGATTTATGAAGGCAAGGCCAAGGTCTTGTTCGAGGGTCCCGAACCGGGAACGATCGTGCAGTATTTCAAGGATGACGCCACCGCCTTCAACAACAAGAAAAAGGGCATCATCACCGGCAAGGGGGTGATCAACAATCGGATTTCCGAATATCTCATGACCCGCCTTGCCGAGATCGGCATTCCCACCCATTTCCTGCGCCGCCTCAACATGCGCGAACAGCTGGTGCGGGAAGTTGAAATCATCCCCGTCGAGGTGGTGGTGCGCAATGTCGTGGCGGGATCATTGGCCAAGCGTCTGGGCATGAAGGACGGCACGCCGCTGTCGCGGTCGATCGTCGAGTTCTATCTCAAGAACGACGAACTCGGCGATCCCATGATCACCGAAGAGCATATCACCTGCTTCTCATGGGCAACCCACCAGGAGTTGGACGAAATCGTCAACATGTCGCTCCGGATCAATGATTTCATGTGCGGTTTGTTCCTCGGCATCGGCATTCGCCTGGTCGATTTCAAGCTCGAGTTCGGCAGATGCTTTGAAGATGAGGTCATGCGTATCGTCCTCGCCGACGAGATCAGCCCCGACAGCTGCCGGCTGTGGGATGTGAAAACCAATGAGATCATGGACAAGGACCGGTTCCGCAAGGATCTCGGCAAAGTCGAGGAAGCCTATCAGGAGGTCGCGCGGCGTCTCGGCATCCTGCCCGAAAGCGGCCCACGGGACCTCAAGGGCCCCACGACCATCCAGTAATCCACGGCGATGAAGGCACGGGTTCACGTTACTCTCAAGGACGGCGTCCTCGATCCCCAGGGCAAGGCCATCGCCAACGCCCTGGGGGCGCTGGGCTTCGAGGGCATAAACCAGGTCCGTCAAGGCAAGGTCATCGAAATCGATATCGAGGAATCCGACCCGAAAAAGGCGCGGGCGGCGATCGGCCACATGTGCGACAAGCTTCTTGCCAACATCGTCATCGAGGATTACACGATCGAGTTGAATGGTTGATCCCGTGTTCCATGAGCCATCGAAGCCGCGGGCGGAGCGCGCAAGTTGAAATCCGCCATCATTGTTTTTCCCGGGTCCAATTGCGACCGTGACGTCCAGGTGTCGTTGGCGGCGGCCAGCGGCACGCCACCGGTGATGGTGTGGCACCGCGACCGCAAGCTGCCCAAGGTGGATCTCATCGTATTGCCTGGCGGCTTCTCCTATGGCGATTATCTCCGCGCCGGCGCCATGGCGGCCCACTCGCCGATCATGGCCGAGGTCATGGCCGAGGCCCGGCGCGGCACCCCAGTGCTTGGAATCTGCAATGGATTTCAGATACTTGCCGAGACCGGCCTGGTTCCCGGAACCCTGATGTCCAACGCCACCCTGAAATTCATCTGCCGCGACGTCTTGCTCCGGGTCGAGAACAGCTCGTCCATATTCACCAATGGCTGGCGCTCAGGTGACGTCATCCGCATCCCCATCGCCCATCTTGACGGCAACTACTTTGCTGATGCCGACACCCTGGACCGCATCGAGGGCGAGGGACGCGTCGCGTTCCGCTATTGCGGCCCGGATGGCGCCGTGGATGATGACGCCAATCCCAACGGCTCGGCCCGCAACATCGCCGGCGTGTTCAATCAAGGCGGCAACGTGCTCGGGCTGATGCC
>CBDUSV010000090.1:0-9468 GCA_965369885.1 uncultured bacterium | reverse complement strand
TTGCCGAGATCGACGCCGTATTCGTGCTGCAGCAGGCCGCGGACATAGACCGCCGCGGTCGATGTATAGATGCCGGCGCCGACCCGCTTGCCCTCCAGATCCCGGGGCGCCGAGATGGCCGCCTTGCGGTTGACGATGATGGATGAATGGCGGAACACCCGGGACGTAAATACCGGGATCGCCACCAGGGGACAGTCGCCCGCCGCCATGCGGGTGACGAATTCAGAACACGACATCTCGCTGGCGTCAAAGCGGCGCTCATTGGTCATGTCCTGGAAGATCTGGCGCGGCCGGTCGTTGACGGCGAAATCGAAATCGATGCCCTTGGGCGTCACCTCGCCGGAATAGAGCGCCACCATGCGGTCATAGAGACCGCAGGCGAATTTGATCTTCACATTCGCCATGGAACCGGGCGCCATGGAACCGGGGCCGCTAAGCGCACGCCCAGGCTATTCGGGAATGGCGGTGAGCAGATCGGCGAGATGGCCCTTCCAGATGCGGTCGATGGCCCAGCTTTGGCGCGCGCCTTCCAGGACCAGCTCCTGGTCCGCCGCCTCGGTGGCGAAATCCGCCGCCACCCCCATGAGCAAACGGGCGTGCTCAATATCGGCGACCATGTGTTCCACATTGGCGACCTGCTTCTTGAACGAAAGGCCGATCTCGTCGCGCAGCTTGTCGGCGATGCGCCGCGACATCGAGCCGTCTTTGAGGATTTCGTCGGAATTGCTGATCTCCAGTGCGCAGGACGCGGCGAGGCCGGATAGCCAGTGGCTGGCGCTGGCGAGTTGGAGCCAGGCATAGGCGCAGGTGATGCAGCCGTCGCTGCGCCCGGCGGGATCGAAGTCCGCCACTGTGAGGCCGAGCGCCGCGCCTTCCTGGATGTTCATGGTGTAGTGGTCGGCCTTGCCGGTTGCCTCATCGCCGACCAGTTCGACGGCCTCGTGCTCCCAGATCACCCTTTTGACCGGCATCGGCGCCTTGGACTGGACCTGGGCCCAGCATTCGCGCCGGTTCACGGTCCAGTGGGTGCGCTGGATGATGTAGGTCTTGGCGCGCTCCTCATTGAAGCGCAGGCCCAAAAGGCGCTGGAACGGCTCGGAATCGAACTGGGCATTGGCGAGGCGCGCCAACTCGTCTTCGAGTCCCTTCAGGCTGTCACTGGTCTTGATCACGGTTGCCATGTTTCCTCTCCCTTGATCTGATCACATCACCTGATCCGCCCGATCCGTGGATGGCTCTCTTTTAGCACGTTTTGGCGTCTTGTAGCCCTGATCGCGGCGCTGTTTCATGAAGTTTTTATAGACCGGTAAATCGATCGCGGCGTTGAAGGGACAGACATCGACGCAGATGTGGCAATAGGTGTCGCTGAGGCGCGAATAGGGGTAGCACTCGGCAATGTCGGTCAGCCAGCGCCGGATGCCTTCGGTCTCGATATGTTGGTCGGGGATGGCGCCGCCGGGGCAGTTGTTGGTGCAGACCCGGCAGTTGAGACAGCGCTCCTGGACCCCGAAGATTTGTGGCCCATCGGCGGCCATGGGCAGATCGGTGGTGACGAAACTGGGGCGGAAGCTGGCGCCATAGGTGGGGTTGATCAGGCTGCCATGCTTGCCGAGCTCGCCGAAGCCGGCGTGATAGAGCGCCGGGATGGCCTGGATGTCGGTGGCGCCATTGTGATGGGCCCGCGCCGGCCATCCCAGCTCACCCCGGATATAAGCGGCAAGCCCGGTGGCGATGACGGCGCAATGGTAATACGCGGTCAGCGCCTCTCTCTCCACCGCGTCGGGGCCTTCGGCCACCTTGGCGAAGTCTTCGTGGACGCCGATGCAGATGATGCGCTCATGGGGTAGCTCCACATCCTTATCGATCATGACGGGACTGAGATCCGCAACGCCGGTAAGATCCGCGCCAAGGCCGAGGGCACGTGATTTGATTTCGGCGCTCATGGCGGCTGGATCATCGACTTGGGTCCGTTCGGCCGCCACCGGTCCGTCGCGCTTGCGCCCCATGTCCCGGATCAGCGGGCGGAAGCGGTGGCGCTCTTCGGTCGGGTTGTTGAACAGCGGGATTTCCGTCAATCCGCGCTCTTCCATGACTTGGGCCAGCACCGGGTCGTTCGCCGCCCGTGGCCGGCGTTGGGAGATGCCGATCATCGCTATCGCCTATTGGTGCCAGGCCAATTGCCGGGGCGGCTCAGGACTTGCCACGGATCACCTCGCCCGGCGTGTGGGTCACCTGCCACACCAGGGACGGGGTATCGCCGGTGTTGATGAACTGTTCGTGCTCCATATCGCCGACCAGGGCGCAGTCGCCGACCTCAAGCCTTTTCTCGGTGATGGTGCCGTCATCGTGCTTGGTGCGCACGGTGAACTCGCCCTCGATGACATAGAGCGCCTGGCTGGTGCCGTCGTGGTAATGGAAATCGTTGCTCTCGCCGGGCTGGTACTGGATGCGCGCGACGGTGAGAAATTTGTCCTTGATCAGCGCCTTGCGGCGGCCACCCTCGACCTCCGTGAGGTCAGAGCCTGGACGCCAAACCGTGGTCATTTCCGTCATGAGCCTTGCTCCCCTTTGCCGTTGTCGTTGTCTCGCCTGTGGCCGGGCCGGGCATCGCTCGGGTCCGGTTCAGGCGATCTCCTTCATGCGCTCGAGCAGCACGGATTCGTCCATGAAGCTGCTCATCAGGCACGGCGCGTCGTGTTGGGCGAGTTCGTCCAGATAAATCCGGTGGATGCGCGGGTCCTGGTCCTCATACTCGATCTGGCGCCCGCCATCCTTGACGCTGACCCCAAGGGCTTCGGCCTGCTTCTTGCGTTCGGCGGTGAAGGGGTAGCGCCGGTTTCCCATATTCATCGCCAGATAGCGGGCCTGATTGGGCCCGGTGTTGAAATGCTGGTGGAACATCATGTCCGGCGGCGAGAACACCACCCCGTGATGCCAGTCAAGGCGGACAAAGTCGTCGTCGCCTTCGTACCACATCAGCGAGTGACCGGTGCCGGTGACGTTGAAAATGAAGAAATCGGGGCCGTGGCGGTGGGCCTTCTTGTAGGTGCCCACCGGCATTTCCGAGCAATGGGCCTTCATCACCCCGTTGCCCAGGATGAATTGAATGTTGGTGCTGCCGGGGCCGCGTTCGTCCTGGGGCTTGAGCTCGAAACCGGAGATGTCGCTGACGAAGTTGGTTTCCCACAGGGTGGGGCCGCGATTGGGCACGAATTCCTGGCCTTCGCCTTCGAAGTAACCCTCGGGGCCCAGCCGTTCGGGGAATTCGCTGGCGCAGTCGAAGATGGCGTCCTCGTTCATCAGCAAATTGTAAATCAGCGGGAAGTAGTTGCAGCAGGCAAACACCGCCTGGTCGGCGCCCGAGCCGTTGAAGAAGCGGTAGGCCATGTTGAGGGGCAGGGCGAACAGGCTGTTCGGGCCCCATTCGAAGGTCCTGGTCTGGCCGTCGGGACATTCGATCTGGGTCGAGCCGTGACCTTCGAGCACATAGACCAACTGCTCATAAAGATGCTTGACCGGCGCCGACGATGCCCCGGGTGCCAGCTTGAACATGAACAGGGTGGTGAAATCCGCCCGCGCCTTCAAATGGATGATGGCGCCATCCATGCCATAGCGGGGCCAGGGGCGGGTTTCCAACTCAAGCAAATCGACGCCGTAGCCCTCGTGAACCGGCACCGGTTCGGCATCGGCCCAATCCTCGTAGGGATCGATCAGGACCCGGACTTCTTGCTCAGCCATGATGCTTCCGTCCTCCGAATTTATTCTTCATCCATTGCGGTGATTATCAGGTATCGACAAGTGGGATTCAAACGGTAATTTTTATATTTTAAGACAAGGACTTAGTTGGCATTCCCGAGCCACCGGCAGCGCTCAGGTCGGATAGCCGCGCCCCTTCCAGAAGCGCTTGGCCGCGGGATGCAGGGGGACGTCCACCGGGGCGTAGGGATCGTCGGCGCACATGCGCTCCAGCGGCAAGGAGCCGCCTTCCTGCCACGGGATCATATCCTTGCGGGCCTCGAGGCCCTGGCAGATTTGCGTCACCAGATCATCGGGGGCATCGGCGTGGACGAAGATCGGCCAGCCGCTGAAATCCAGCGTCAGGATATCGTGGGGCAGGTTGGGGAATTCGTCGCGGCGCAACAGATCCCGGCGATAGCCCACGGCGACGAGCTTGGCCATGGTTTCTTCCGACATATCGAGGATGGTCATGCCGGCGGGTGGTGCCTCATTGCACCAGTTGTAGGCGGATTCGTCGAAGATGGCGTTGATCTCGCCCCGCACCAGGGATTGGAACTTTTCAGTCTCGGGCCGGGGGATGTGCCCCGCCTTGGTGTATTCGCCACCCCAGGAGACCAGGTCTTCCAGGGTGAAGCCGGCCGCTTTGATCATGTCATCGAACAGGGTGTGCAGCCAGTGGTCGAGCTGGCCGCGGAGCGCGAGCTTCAAGGGATAGCGTTGTTCGGCGATGTCCTCGATGGTCTTGAGGCCGGTGTCGTTGCTGACGGCGAAGACGCAGAGATCGCGGGACGGGATGACGGCGATGGTGCTGACCGGCTGCGGCGTCTTGAACGGGCCATTGCCGCGGTGCGCCAAGGTCAGGGCCGACGACGGGTTGATGATGGCCAGGGTGGCATCGCCGTTGACCACCTCGGTGACGCCCTCGGCAGTGCCGGAGCCGAACAGCGCCAGCTGCCATTCGTCGCCGCCTTGGGGCCGGAGCAGCACCTTGGCCTGGCCGTTGGGCTGATCGGACCTCGACACCAGTTCCGACGCGATCTCCAACACCACCCGGGAGCGGATCGTCATCGGGGTTGGGCGTATCTCTCTCGGCAATCGCGCCATGGCGGCCTCCTCCGCTTCTAGAAAAAATGGCGCCCTCCCGGGGGAGAGCGCCATGATCATATGGTCAAATATGGGCGGCGATGATTAGCCTTTGCAGCTCGCCGAATACATCAGCCCGCCCTTGCCGTAATAGGTGACCGAACACACCATGCCCTTTTTGAGCTTGGCGGCCTTGGCCTTCTTGCCATTGATCTTGGTCTTGCGGCTGAGGCGCTTTTCCCGGGCCTTGAACTTCCATTTCTTGCCCTTGGCATCGGTGAAGGTGATGCGCATCTTGCGGCCCTTGCCCTTGATCTTGGCAATGGTCAGCCCCTTGGCCTTCTTCTTCTTGGCCTTGGGGATCTTGATCTTGCGCATTTCCGAATAGACGATGCGCGCCCGTTCCGCGACCTTGGGGGGATAGGCATAGAGCTTGGCGAGTAGCGCCTCGGAATCCTTGCCACTGATGGGGTTAACCTCGAGAGAGGCCTTTTCGATGTCCCTCTTGAAGTCGGCCTTGGTCACCATGGTCTCGAAGGCCTTGCGCAATGCGGCGGCCCGCGCCGGATCGGTGCCCGGCGCCACGATGAACGGACGGTTCAATTCCTCCCACATCATGATGGCTTCCAGCACCTTGCGGTCTTCTTCGTTCTTGGCATATTCCAAGATGCTCGGAATGCCGGGAAGGTCGGCGCGCCTGTTCACCGAAAGCAGCGCCAGAACCGTGATGAACTTGCTCTTGACCCATCCCGCCTGGATCCTGCGAAGCTGCGTCCACGACCAGGCGCCGACGCCCTGGACCTCGCCCCGTTCCATCGCCATGGTGCTTTCGCCGGTAGAACCGTAGCCCACCACCACCTTGAACTTGGTGCCGAGAACCTGGTTGAGGACACGGGGATAGACACCGCCGCCCGACCGCGCCGATGTCGCGCCAAGGACGATTTCCATTTTCATCGCATCGTTCAGGTCCTTGGCACCGGCATCCGTACGGGCGAAGAGTACCGAGCTTCCCCGGGTGAAGACGCCGAGCCAATAGAATTTCAGCGGATCGAACCGGGCGCCCTTCGCACCGATATAGGCTTCCCGCATGGCGGCGGGATGAAAATGGGCAATCACCGAGCCGTCCTTCGGGCCCTTGGCATAAAGCCAGTTCAAGAGGCGCAGGCTGCCGGCGCCGGGCATGTTCTGGACGATGGTCCGGGGATTGCCGGGAATATATTTGTTGATGTGGCGGGCAACCACCCGGGAGCCACGGTCATAGCCGCCGCCCGGATTGAACCCGACAATCACCTTCAACCGGATATTCTTGTAATAATCACTGACCGCATCGGCCGAAGCCGGCGCGGAAAAAGTCGAAGCCGTGGCCACCGTGGCGATCAACGCCGTGGCCAGAATGGTGGATAATTTCATGTTGTCCTCCCTAAGTTACGCATCACGCTTAATTAAGCAAACCAGCCGGCATATTAGCCCAAAAGGGCCCGGAGGGGGCGCTTAATTGGCCAGGGCGTAACCCACTCAAAAAACAGGGGATTAGGGGAATCACTGCCCCCGCCGTCACATCGCCGGGGCGGCGTGCTGTTCGATGGCGGCCAGGAAAATCTCGGCGAAGTCGCGGAGTTTGGCTTGGCCGACGCCGTGGATGTCGGCAAAGGCGTCCTTGGTGCGGGGCGCGTGGCGGGCCATGTCGATCAGGGATCTGTCGGAGAAGATGACATAGGCCGGCACGGCGCGGTCGTGGGCGAGGCCGAGGCGGAGCTCCTTCAACCGGGCAAACAGGGCGGTCTCGTCGGTCGTGAGGTCGGAATGCTCAGGCAGCGCGGCGGTCCCGGCACGCCGCGATGATGATCCCGCCTTGCCCTTCGGAACAAGATCTTCGCGGTAGAAGAAATCGGCCTCGCCGGCCAGCAGGCCCTCGCCCTTTGCGGTGATCGAAAGGCCGCCATAGCCTTCGATATCAAGGCGCAGGAAGCCGGCGGCGACCAGTTGGCGGATCAGGGACTGCCATTGCGGTTTTTTCCGCGCCGCGCCCAGACCGTAGGTTGCAAGCCGGTGGTGGCCGAATTGGCGGACTTTTTCGGTGTCGGCGCCGCGCAAGACATCGATGATGTGGGCGGCGCCGAATCTGTCCCCGGTGCGGCGCACGGTGGTGAGAATTTTGATGCCATCCTCGGTGCCGTCGGTCATCTCACGCGGGTTGAGGCAGATATCGCAATTGCCGCAGGGCTCGATCATGTCGCCGAAATAACCGAGCAGGGCCTGGCGGCGGCATTCGGGGGATTCGCAATAGGCGATCAGGGCGTCCAGGCGTTTGTGTTCCCGGCGCTTGCGCTCGGGCTCGGAGTCTTCTTGTTCGATAAACACCCGGCGCATTCGAATGTCGTCGAGGCCATAGAGCATATGGGCCACCGCCGCGGTGCCGTCGCGCCCGGCGCGGCCGATCTCCTGATAATAGGCCTCGACACCGCCGGGCATGTCGGTGTGAAAGACAAAGCGCACATCCGGCTTGTCGATCCCCATGCCGAAGGCGATGGTGGCGACGATGATGGTTCCGGGCCGGGTCATGAACACATTCTGGTTGGCCTGGCGCACGGCCTTGTCCATGCCGGCGTGATAGGCGAGCGCCGCGAAGCCGTTGCCGGTGAGGAAAGCGGCGGCGTCTTCGGTTTTCTTGCGCGACAGGCAATAGACAATGCCGCATTCGCCGCCGTGGCCGCTCAGAAAATCGAGCAGCTGGCGTTTCCACTGCCGCTTGGGCTCGACGCCGAGGGCGATGTTCGGGCGGTCGAAGCCGTGGACGAAGATCTCACCATCGCCGGAGAACAGCCTGGCCTTGATATCGCCCCGCGTCGCCTCGTCGGCGGTGGCGGTCAGTGCGCAGAGCGGAACGCCGGGAAAAACCTGGCCGAGCCGGGTGAGATCGGCATATTCGGGCCTGAAGGCGGGACCCCATTGGGAGATGCAATGGGCTTCGTCGATGGCGATCAGGCTGAGATCGAGCTTGGCGAGGGCGGCCAGCATCGGCCCCTTCATCAGGCGCTCCGGGGCCATATACAAAAGGCGAATTTCACCCGCCTGCACCCGGCGCCAGGTCTCGATATTTTCGTCCCTGGAATGAGACGAGTTGATGGCCCCCGCCGCCACCCCGGCCAGGCCGAGGGCCGCGACCTGGTCGCTCATCAAGGCGACCAGGGGCGAGACCACGATGGTCAGTCCGCCCATGACCAGCGCCGGCACCTGAAAGCAGAGAGATTTTCCGGCCCCGGTCGGCATCACCATCAAAACGTTGCCCCCGGCGAGAATGGCATCGACCACCGCCTCCTGGCCCGGCCGGAAGCACTCGAAACCGAAGACATCCCTTAAGGCTTCGGCCTTCCTATTGTCGCGGTCTTCGGTCGGGTGGGTCAGCATGAACGGAGGTGGGGTCCTGGCCAATTTGGTGAGCTGGTTTATATCCGGCAGTGGCGATGTTAGTCAAAACTGCGATTGGCGTATACATTGCGAATGTCCGCATTCGCCGAGAGACCACCGCAAATTAGTAAGAGACCAAAATCACCATGGGCGTATTGCTGCTTCGGCCGGAAGAAATTCAGGATCTCGTCACCATGGAACAAGCCATCGACGCGGTGGAGTTGGGCTATCGCGGCGGCAGTGAGTTCCCGGTGATCAATGCGCCGCGCCGCCGCGTGCATTCACCCGAGGGCGTGCGCATCAGCAATTTTCCCGGCGGCGTGCACGAGATGGGGGTGATCGGCTCGGCGACACGGGCGGAGCTGGTCAAGCAGCACGGCACCAACCAGTCCTATGACTACCGCGAGCATCCGGTCCATGTGCTTCACTCATCCAAGACCGGCCAACTGATTTCGATCCTGATCGGCGAGCCGGTGGAAAAGACCCTGGGATACACCTCGGTGGTGGCGCTGCGCACGGCGGCAACCTCGGGGGTGGCCTTCCGCTATTTGGTGCGGGGCGACGCCGAGACCGCGGGCCTGTTCGGCGCCGGCGGCCAGGCCGCCAACCAGCTCCTGGCCCTGCTCGTCACCCGGCCCGCCATCCGCGCGGTCAAGGTCTATAGCCGAACGCTGGCCAACCGCGAGGCCTTCGCCGCCAAATACTCGGAATTGTTCGGCATCGAGATCACGCCGGTGAGAACGCCCGCCGAAGTGATCCGCGGTGTCGATGTGGTGCTGTGCGCCACCAACACCAATGTGGAGCTGTTCGACGGCGATTTGCTGGAGCCGGGCCAACACGTCACCGGCATCATCGGTGGCAACGTCCAACTGGTGCAGGGCGGGTTTCTGAAAAAAGCCCGCCGCGAGATCGATGACCGAACGGTGGAGCGCGCCGACGTCATCGTCTGCAACCTGCGCGAAAACATCATGTCCGAACAGCAGGGCGATCTTTTCATGCCCATCGAGGCGGGGCTGATCAAGATCGAGGACGTCTATGAATTGGGCGAGCTTCCCCTGGGCATCTGCAAGGGGCGGACGGACGACGGCCAGATCACCTACCACAAGAACAACGCCGGCACCGCGGCCTCGGAGCTCGCCGTTGCCATGTTGGTCTATGAAAACGCCAAATTGGCGGGGCGCGGCACCATGCTCGACATCATCGATCCGGGCGAACTGCAGCGGCAATAGCCGGAATAGA
>CBDUSV010000089.1:0-9525 GCA_965369885.1 uncultured bacterium | reverse complement strand
GGCCCCATGAGGATTTGCCGCCCTTCGCGCCGGTGATGGCCTTTTTGCATGTTCCTGAGGAAGTACCACACCGCGTCTTTGGCCTCGACACGGGCCTGATCATCGCTTTCCGACACATAGACGATGGTCAGCACCCCAAGCTTTGAGGGATCATAGCTGCCGCCGAAATCCTCGATGATGCGGGAATATTCAATCCTTGCCTTTTTCGTCACTGAGCCATGTTCGCGGACGGCCAGGAAGCAGCCATAGCCCCGTTTCGCCACCTCGGTCAGCGCCGCGGGACGCGTCGAGCTTGCAACCCAGATCTCGGGATGGGGGTCCTGCAGCGGTTTCGGCCACGGATTGACATAGCGCAGGGGATAATACTTGCCCTCATGGATGAAAGGGCCGTCCTCGGTCCAGGCCCGCTTGATCAGGTCCAGCGCCTCCCAGAACTGATAGCGCGACTTGGTCGCCGAGACATCATAGTTGAAATGTTCGGCGCCGCCGCCGGCGGCGAAGCCGGCGATGATGCGGCCATTGCTCATATTGTCGAGCATGGCGTATTCCTCGGCGACCCGAAGCGGGTTCATCTGCAAGGGCAGCAACGGACCCAGGGCGACGATCTTGCAATTCTTGGTGGTCTGGGTCAGCGCCGCCGCCAGGATCAAGGGCGAGGGCATCAGGGCATAGGGGCTTTGGTGATGTTCGTTGAGCACCACCCCGTCGAAGCCGAGCTCGTCGGCATAGGTCAATTGGCCGAGATTTTCCTGGTAAAGCCCCGGCACCTTGTCGCGGTCGCAAAGGGTGTTGGGAACGGTGATCCAACAGTTCTCATAAAGCTCGTCGAAATCATCCGGCAAATACGGGTACGACATGAAATGCCAGGCATAGAGTTGGATTGGTGTCATCCGGGGGCTCCGTCAGGCGGCGCGGTCGAAACGGTCGCGGTCGTGGGGGTCATCGAGGTTCAGTTCCGGGCCCAGCGGCACGATCCCGGTCGGGTTGATGCGGATCTGATTGGTGTAATAGCCGGTCTTGATCTTGCCCAAATCGCAGGTCTCGCGCACCCCCGGCCACTGATAAAGCTCGCGCAGATAGGCGGAAAGATTGGGATAATCGGCGATGCGCCGGAGGTTGCATTTGAAATGGCTGTAATAGACCAGATCGAACCGCAACAGCGTCGGGAACAGCCGCCAATCGGCCTCGGTGATGCGATTGCCCACCAGATAGCGCTGGCTTGAAAGACGCTGTTCCAGCTGGTCCAGGGCATCGAACAGCTTGCTGAAGGCGTCTTCGTAGGCCTGCTGGGACTTGGCGAAGCCGCAGCGGTAGGTGCCGTTGTTGAAGCTGCCATAGACCAGCTCGTTGACCTCATCGATGTCGGCGCGCAAGTCCTCGGGGTAATAGTCGTAAACGTCATCGGTGAAGGCGGCGAACGCCGAATTGAACATGCGGATGATTTCCGAGGATTCGTTGTTGACCACTGAGCGCGTCTTGCGGTCCCACAGCGTCGGCACCGTGACCTTGCCGGTGTAATCGGGTTTGGTGGTGGTATAGAGCTGGTGCAAGCGGAAGGCGCCGTCGATCAGATCAAAACCGTCGCCATCTTCACCCGGGCCTTGTGAATAGGACCAGCCCGCGGTCTTGGGCTTATCGGCGATGGAAACCCCGATGACGTCTTCGAGCTTCTTGAGCTTGCGGAAGATCAGCGCCCGGTGGGCCCAGGGGCATGACGGGCTGGCGAACAAATGATAGCGCCCGGCCTCGGCCTCAAAGCCCGTGGCGCCGTCGGCGCTGACCCAATCGCGGAAGGCCGAATCGGAGCGGATGAAGGCGCCGGTCTCATCGACCGCATCGCGCGCATCGTCGTCCCAGGCGCCCTTGATCAGCATGCCCATGGTGCAATCTCCTCCCCCACCCATTGCCGGCGGGTTTTATTATGATCTTAGCTCGACATTGTGGCGGATTTGCCGCGTCGATCAATCGCTAATATGCGCCCGCCCCCTCGCCATACCGGAAATCTCTGATATGATTTCGCCATGATTTTCTCTGGCGGTTGATCGCCGCCGGCGCTGGAGCCAGACAAACACGGCATTGGCCGTGGAAACAAACAAAATGGGGATGGGTGATGGGTGAATATGCGGTGGGCCAGCCGGTTCCAAGGTCCGAAGATCCACGCCTGATCAAGGGCGGCGGGCGCTTTGTCGACGATGTGAAGCTGGCCGGCATGGTCTTTGGCCATGTGCTGCGTTCGCCCCATGCCAACGCCAAGATCCTTGCCATCGACACCACCGCCGCCCTCGCCGCGCCTGGGGTGCTGGCGGTCCTGACGCATGACGACTGGAAGGCCTCGGGCTTCGGCGATCTGCCCAACGCCAAGGGCCGCAAGCGCCGCGACGGCTCCGACATGTATGTCACCCCGATCCCGGCGCTGGTCGCGAACAGGGTGCGCCGGGTCGGCGATTATGTCGCCTTCGTCGTCGCCGAGACCCTCAACCAGGCGATCGACGCCGCCGATCTGGTGCAAGTCGATTATGAGGTTCTGCCCGCCGTCACCGGCACCATGGACGCCGCCAAGCCCGGCGCCGCCCTGGTGTGGGAGGATTGCCCCGACAATATCTGCTTCGTCCAGGAGATCGGCGACAAGGACGCCACCGAGGCGGCCTTCGCCAAGGCGGACCATGTGATCGGCCACACCTTCGTCATCAACCGGGTCACCGCCAGCACCATCGAGCCCCGGGGCTGCGTCGGCGATTACGACCGCGCCGATGATCATTACACCCTTTACACCACCCTCCAGGGCGTCATGCCCTACCGGTCCTTGCTGGCCAACCGGGTCCTCAAGGTGGCGGAAAGCAAGGTGCGGGTGGTCGCCGGCGATGTCGGCGGCAGCTTCGGCATGAAGTCGCAGCTTTACGCCGAGGGGCCGTTGGTGCTTCTGGCGTCCAAGACCGTGGGCCGGCCGGTCAAGTGGACCAGCAACCGCACCGAGGCGTTCCTGAGCGATTCCCATGGCCGCGACCAGGTCGCCGAGGTCTCGCTCGCCCTGGATTCCGACGGCACGTTCCTCGGCCTTCGCGCCAACATCACCGCCAATCTCGGCGCCTACGCCACCGCCACCACCCCCAACCCGGCGGTCGGCAATATCGGCGGCATTTCCGGCGTCTACACCACCCCGGCGATCCATGTCGACGTCACCGGCGTGTTCACCAACACCAACTTCACCTGCCCCTATCGCGGCGCCGGCCGCCCCGAGGCCGCCTTCATGATCGAGCGCATCGTCGATCTTGCCGCCGACGAGTTGGGGCTGGACCCGGCGGAATTGCGCCGGCGCAACATCATCCCGCCCGATGCCATGCCGTTCAAGTCGGGCCTGACCTTCAAGTTCGATTGCGGCGAGTTCGAGAAGAACATGGATATGGCGCTGGAGATGGCGGATTACGGCAGTTTCAAAGGCCGCCGCGATGAGGCCGCCAAGCGCGGCAAGCTGCGCGGCATCGGCTTTTCCAACACCATCGAGAAGGCCGCCTCGCCCGGCATCGAGGGCGCCGAGGTGCGTTTCGACCGCTCGGGCACGGCGACCATCCTGGCCGGTTCGGTCAATTGCGGCCAAAGCCATGAGACCATCTACAAGCAGATCGTTTGCGGCCGGCTCGGCCTCGACCCCGATGAGGTGAATTATATCTGCGGCGATACCGACAAGGTCTCGTTCGGCCACGGCACCGGCGGCTCGCGCTCGGCGACATTGGGCGGCTCGGCGGTCCATCTCGCCACCGGCAAGATCGTCGACAAGGCAACCCAGATCGCGGCGCACTTAATGGAAGTGGCGGCGGACGACGTGACACTGGACGACGGCGTGTTCACGGCTGCGGGCACCAACAAGACCATGACCATCAAGGAGATTGCCTCCGAAGCGGTCAAGCCGGCGTCGCTACCCGACGGCATGGAGCCCGGCCTGGTCGAGCGCGCGGTTCATGTGTCGAAGGCCAACAACTTCCCCAATGGCTGCCATGTCTGCGAGTTGGAAATCGACCAGGACACCGGGGTGGTCGAGATCGTCGGCTACAATGTGGTGATCGATTCCGGCCGGGTGCTCAATCCCAACACGCTGGCGGGACAGATCCAGGGCGGCGTCGCCCAGGGCGCCGGCCAGATCCTGATGGAAAACATCTCCTTCGATGAAAATTCGGGCCAGCTCATCTCAGGCTCGTTCCTGGATTACGCCATGCCCCGGGCCGATGATCTGAGCAATATCCGGGTCCAGAGCAACCCGGTGCCGCCAACCACCAACCCCTTGGGCGCCAAGGGCGTCGGCGAGGCCGGAAATGTCAGCGCCCTGCCGGCGGTGGCCAACGCCGTGGTCGATGCCCTGTCCGCCCTCGGCATCCGCCATATCGAGATGCCGGCGACGCCGGAGCGCATCTGGCGCGCCATGGCGAAGGCCAAGACTGGGGCCAAGGCCCAGGCCGACGCTTGAACCACGACACCGCAGTTAGAAAAGAAAGATTGAGGGGAGACCATGGGTGAATTCGCACTGGGCCAGCCGGTTCCGCGCTCGGAAGATCCGCGCCTGATCAAGGGCGGCGGGCGCTTTGTCGACGACATGGTATTGCCCGGCATGGTCCATGGCCATGTGCTGCGCTCGCCCCATGCCAACGCCAAGATCGGAGCCATCGACACCACCGAAGCCCGGGCCGCGCCCGGCGTGCTGGCGGTGCTCACCGGCGAGGACGTCCAGGCCTCGGGCTTCGGCGATCTGCCCACCGCCCACGGCCGCAAGCGCCGCGATGGCTCGGACATGTTTATCCCGCCCTATCCGGCCCTGGTCACCGACCAGGTGCACCGGGTCGGGGATTATGTCGCCTTCGTCGTCGCCGAGACCATCAACCAGGCGATGGACGCGGCGGAATTGATTGAAGTCGAATACCAACCCTTGCCATCCATCACCTCGACCGCCGATGCCACCGCAGACGGCGCGCCCCTGGTGTGGGACGACTGCCCCAACAACATCTGCTACGTCCATCTCGGCGGCGACAAGGCCAAGACCGACGAGAACCTGGCCAAGGCCGACCATGTGGTGAGCAAACGCTTCATCATCAACCGGGTCTCCGCCAATTCCATGGAGCCCCGGGGCTCGATCGGGGTCTATGACCGGACCGACGATCATTACACCATCTACACCACCCTCCAGGGCGTGCACCCATACCGGTCCTTGCTGGCGAGCCAGGTCTTGAAGGTGCCGGAAAGCAAGGTCCGCGTGGTGGCCGGCGACATCGGCGGCAGCTTCGGCATGAAGTCGGGGATCTACAACGAGGTGGCGCTGGTGCTGTTGGCGTCGAAGCTCACCGGCCGGCCGGTCAAGTGGATCAGCGGCCGCATGGAGGCCTTCCTCAGCGACGGCCACGGCCGCGACAATGTCACCGACGGCCAGCTTGCCTTCGACAATGACGGCAAGTTCCTCGCCCTCAATATCAGGACCTTCGCCGCCGTCGGCGCCTACCCGCAGGCCGGCGCCGAAAGCTCGCCGGTGGTCAATCTCGGCACCCTGGCCGGGGTCTACACCACGCCGGCGATCCATGTCGACGTCACCGCGGTGTTCACCAACACCAACCCGATGCGGCCCTATCGCGGCAATGGCCGCCCGGAAGCCGCCTATGTCATCGAACGCCTGGTCGATCTCGCCGCCGACGAACTCGGGCTGGACCCGGCCGAGATCCGCCGCCGCAACACCATCGCGCCGAGCCAGTTTCCCTATAAATCCGCCCTGACATTCACCTACGATTGCGGCGAGTTCGAGAAGAACATGGATATGGCGCTCGCGATGGCGGATTACGCCAATTTCGAAGCCCGACGCATTGAGGCCGCCAAGCGCGGCCGGCTGCGCGGCATCGGGGTCTCCAACACCATCGAGAAGGCCGCCTCGCCCGGGCTCGAGGGCGCCGAGGTGCGCTTCGACCGCTCGGGCACGGCGACCATCCTGGCCGGTTCGGTGACCCAGGGCCAGGGCCACGAGACCGTGTTCAAGCAATTGGTCTGCGACCGCCTCGGCCTTGACCCCGATGAGGTCCATTATATCGCCGGCGACACCGACAAGGTGGCGTTCGGCCAAGGCACCGGCGGCTCGCGCACCGCCACCATCGGCGGCTCGGCGCTGCATCTGGCGACCGAGAAGGTGGTCACCAAGGCAACCAAGATCGCCGCGCACCTGATGGAAGTGCCCGCCGATGACGTGGAGTTCGACGAGGGCGTGTTCTCGGCCAAGGGCACCAACCAGACCATGACCATGAAAGAGGTCGCCAAGGAGGCGATCAAGCCGGCGTCGCTGCCCGACGACTTAGAGCCCGGCCTGGTCGAGAGCGCGGTCTTCAGTGTCGGTGTCTTCAACTTCCCCAATGGCTGCCACATCTGCGAGCTCGAGATCGACCCGGACACCGGCGTGGTCGAGATGATCGATTACAACGTGGTCGATGATGTGGGCAATGTGATGAACCCGATGCTGCTCAAGGGCCAGATCCATGGCGGCATCTCTCAAGGGCTGGGCCAGATCCTGATGGAAAATATCGGCTATGACGATCAGGGCCAGCTTCTGACCGGCTCGTTCCTGGATTACGCCATGCCCCGGGCCGACGATTTCGGCCCGATCCAGGTCCAGAGCAACCCGGTGCCGACCGCGACCAACCCATTGGGCGTCAAGGGCGCCGGCGAGGCCGGCAATGTCGGCGCCATGCCGGCGGTGGCCAACGCCCTGGTCGACGCCCTGACGCCTCTCGGCATCGACCACGTCGAGATGCCGGCAACGCCGGAGCGCCTATGGCGCGCCATTTCCCAGGCACGGGATTCGGGCTGAGCCCAAGATCCCGCCCTCACCCTCAAATCAAGGAAAACCCGGCCTCATCCCAGCCAAGGCTTGCCCCGTGCCGTGAGAAGGCCGATAATAGTTAGACATCTAAAGGGGGGGCATGGTGTGGCCGCCTTCGGGCCGGCCAGCATGAACCAGGGGAAACGGCCATGGCCTATAAGGAAGGCGAAAATCTCGAGGCATTCGACGTCGAGCTTGCCGATTACAACATGCGCGGCCAGTGGACCGCCGATGCGCGGCGCGACCAGGGTGTCGGCGGCACCTGGCATGGCGATCTGTGGGAGACCGCGCCGCCCAGCGATGCCCATCTGTGGAATTGGGACAAGGTCGAGCCCTTGTTAGTGGCCTCCACCGAGGCCCTGCCGGAGACCCTGACCGCCCGGCGCAGCCTGATTTTCAACAATCCGAGCCTTCCGTTCGGCACCACCAACGCCATGGTCATGGGCATCCAGATGATCATGCCCGGCGAGCTCGCCTGGGCCCACCGCCACACCATTTCGGCCTTGCGCTTCGTCATCGAGGGCCACCCGGACCTGTTCACCGTGGTCAATGGCGAGGTCTGCCCGATGGAAAAAAACGATCTGGTGCTGACGCCGAACTGGAACTGGCACGACCACCACAACAATTCGCCTTCCCGCGCCATCTGGCTCGACGTGCTGGACGGCCCGCTGGTCGCCGCCCTCAAGCAGACCCTGTTCGAAAACTACGGCGAGGACCAGCAACCGGTGCGCAATGAGACCTCCGACGAGCTGCACTTTCCCTGGGCCGACATGGCCAAGCGGCTCGACGCCATGGGCGACGGCGATGCCTCGGAGCATGACGGCAAAGCCGTCGAATACATCCATCCCACGACCGGCGGATCGGTGTTTCCGACGCTCGGTTGTGGGATCAACCAGTTGCCGGCGGGCTTCGAGGGCGCCCCCCACCGCCATTCGTCATCGGCGGTCTATTTCGTGGTCTCCGGCGCCGGCCGGACCCGGGTCGGCGATGTTACGCTCGACTGGGGTGAGCGCGACAGCTTCACCGTCCCGGCCTGGGCCAGCCACAGCCACATCAACGTTTCTAAGACTGAACCGGCGACACTGTTTACCGCCAGCGAGGCGCCGGCGCTGCAAGCGCTCGGGCTTTACCGGGAAGACCCGGCGCCTAACGGTTCGGGCACATCCTAGAGATCAAGGAGATTTCACATGGCTACCGTATTGAAGATCACCGACACCATGGACAGCTTTGAGCAGGAAATGCGGCGTCTCGCCAATGCCCAGTTCGAATCCGAGCCATACCGCAGGGTGCTGGAGATGCCGCTGACCACCGAGCGGGCCCAGAAATACACCCTGCAGAAGGGCCATTGGAACCTCAACCGGCGCGATTGCTGGGCCAATGCCCAGGCCTTGTCGCCGATGGATGTCAAGGCGCTGATCTGGGCCCATGAGCTTGACGAGCTCGACGGCAACGCCGCCCGCGGCGTCGAGGACCATTACTCCTTGCAGGTGCGCCAATCCAAACTGATCGGCCTGACCCGTGAGGATTTCGACAATGAGGCCATCGCCGACGGCACACTGACCTGCATCTATGCCTATATCCATCTCGCCCGCGACAGCCATTGGCTCAAATCCGTGGCGTCCTGCGCCGCCCTGGAGGTCAGCAATTCGTCCGACTATGTGGATGGCGGCGGCATGTCCTACCGCATGGGCATGCGCCTCGAGGAGGATTTGGGCATCCCCTTCGACAAGCAGGTCAACGCCAAGGAGCATCACGAGGTCGATGTCATGCACGGCACCCTCTTAATGGAGGTGGCCGCCAACCATGCCCAGACCAAGGAGGCCCGCGATCTGTTGTTGGAGGGCTTAAAGGAAAGCTGGGCCCTGGACCGGACCTGGAAGGGCCAGCTTGCCGACATGATGGAAGCCCTGCCCGGCCCGGCCTGAGCATTCACTTACGTCCCATAACAACAACGTAGCCAGACCGAATGGCCGAAGCCACCAAGGAGCAAATCGCCCAGTACCGCCGGGACCGGGTGCTGGTCGATGCCTATCTCGAATGGGCCGAGGACGAGGGCGTCCCCATCCATGAGGATTTCGGCGTCGATCTGATCACGGCGGAAACCTCCCATTGGCCGCGCTACGATGTGGACGGCGCCATCATTCATTTAAAGGGCCGGGGCAATTTCTGCTCGGCCTTCCTGTTCGAACTCCCCCCGGGGGCTAAGACCGCGCCCCAGCGCCACATCTTCGACGAGGTGTTCTACGTCCTGGAAGGCCATGGCTCGACCCAGATCGAGACGTCGGACGGTACCAAGCACAGCTTCGAATGGGGGCCGAAGAGCATGTTCGCCATGCCGCTGAATGCGCCCTACCAGATCTTCAACGGCTCCGGCACCGAGACGGCGCGGCTCGCGTCCACCAACAACGCCACCATGGTGCTCAACCTTTACCACAATGAAGATTTCGTCTTTGCCAACGACGAATGGTTCACCGAGCGCGAGGCCGACCCCAAATGGTTCGCCGGCGACGGCGAGATGACGCCGATCCGCCCCGGCCGCATCCTGTGGGAAACCAACTTCGTCGCCGATCTGGGTGCATTCGAGCTCAAGCCCTGGGAGGCAAGGGGCGCCGGGTCGGCCAACATGCAGTTCATCCTGGCCGACGGGGTGATGGGGGCCCATTGCTCGGAAATGCCGGTCGGCA
>CBDUSV010000088.1:0-9558 GCA_965369885.1 uncultured bacterium | reverse complement strand
AGGTGAAGTTCGAGAATCTCAAGGACCCGTACCACGCCTCCTGGCTGCACGTGTTCCTGGTCTCGTTTGGGCTGTTTCGCGCCGACACCCCGTCCAAGGTGGAAATGGACGCAACCGGCAGGCATTCGGTTCTGTTGGCCCAGCGCGGCGAGCAGAAGGACACCGAGGGCACCGCCGAAATGGCCTCCATGCAGGCCGACCTCAAGCTCAACAATCCGGAAATGCTACAGCCCTATCCCGAATGGGCGGCCAAGGGCGATGCCACCGCGATGTTGCAGACCATCTGGCCCAATCTGATCATCCAGCAGCAATCCAACACCTTGGCCATGCGCCAGATGCGCGCCTTCAGCCCGGAGGAATACGAGCTCCACTGGACCTTCTTCGGCTATGAGGACGATGACGCGGATATGACCCTGCGCCGGCTGCGCCAGGCCAATTTGATGGGCCCCGCCGGGTTCGTCTCGGTCGATGATTCCGAAGTCATGGAATCGGCCCAGTCCGGCGTCTCGCGCTTCCCCGATGAGGTGGCGGTGGTGGAAATGGGCGGGCGCGACACCGAAGATGCCCCCCACATGGTGACCGAGGTGGCGATCCGCGCCTTTTACAAGCACTACATTCACGTCATGGGCTTTTAGGTCCCCGCCATGGCGAAAAGCACCAAGGCAGACATCGAACTGAGGCTCGAGGTCGAGGACTTACTCTATGCCTATGCCGACTGCCTGGATCATGGCGAGATCACCGAATGGGCCGACTTCTTTACCGATGACTGCCTTTACAAATTGATCAGCAAGGAAAACTGGGATCTGGGCCTGCCCCTGGGCACCATCCTCGCCGAAGGCAAGGGCGGCATCCTGGACCGCATCGCCGCCGTCACCAAGACCACGGTCTATCATGAACGCGCCTTGACCCACCTGATCACCAACACCCGCGTGCTCGGCGATGCCGGCGGCGTCATCGATGCCACCGCCAATTATGCGGTGTTGGAGACCCTGCCCAACCAGTACACCAAAATCCTGAACTCGGGCCGCTATCTCGACAAGCTGGTGCGGGACGGCGGCAAGCTCAAGATCAAGCAAAAGATCTGCATATTCGATTCTGCCCTGGTGCCGGCGTCCATCATCTACCCGATCTGACCACGGCGCGATGCACGGCCATAAGAAAAGCCCGGCGCGATGGCCGGGCTTTTTGGGGACCGGGCGGGTTTGGCGCTATTTCTTGGCGCGGCGTTTGGGCCGTTTGGGTTGGGGCTTTAGCCCGGCGCGTTTCATCACGCCGTCGAGGCGCTTGGCCACGTCGGCCGACGCCGGCGCCATGGGCAGGCGGTGGTTGTTCTTGGCAATCAGGCCCATCTTCCACATCATGTATTTGATGGGGATCGGATTGGTGTCGAAGAACACCGCCTCGTTGAGCTCGGCGAGTTCGTAATGGAGCGCCTTGGCGCGCTTGAGGTTGCCGGCATCGACCGCCTCGCACATCTGGCTGAGCTTCTTGGGGTGCAGATTGCCGACCGCGTTCATCAAGCCGCAGGCGCCGACGCAGAGCATGGGGAAGGAAAGATCCTCCAGCCCGACGAAGACCCGCCATTCGGGCCCGAATTCCCGGATCATGTTGGTGCAGAAGCCGAGGTCGTTGAAGGCGTGCTTCATGCCGACCATGTTGGGCGCCTTGGCGGTGATTGTCCGCAGGGTATCCAGCTTCATGTCGACCGCGGCGCGGCCCGGGATATGGTAGATCATCACCGGCAGCGAGGTGCGCCTGCACAGGTTGATGTAATACTGGGCGAGGCCGCGTTGCGGCGGGCGAATGTAATACGGCGTCACGATCAGCAGCGCGTCGGCGCCGGCCTTTTCCGCGGCTTCGGAAAGCGCCATGGTTTCGGACTCCGATTGCGAGCCGGTGGCGCAGACCATGGGCACCCGGCCCCGGCCGACATCGATGCCTTCCTTGTAGACGGTGATGCGTTCCTCGATGGTCATGGAGGACGGCTCCGACGTGGTGCCCGAGAGCAGGATGCCGTGGCTGCCGTTGCGGATGGAGAAGTTGACGCAACGCCGGAGCGACTCGACGTCCAGCGCGCCGTTGGACTTGAACGGGGTGATGATGGGCGGGTAGGACCCGCGCAGGAAGTCCTTCTTGAGTTTGATCACGTTTTTATCCTGTCTAGGCCCTGATGGGGGCGATGGCCGCCTTATTCGGCCGCCGCCACCTCTGAGCGGTTGGTCTCGAAGCCGGCCTGGGAGCCAAGAAGCGCAAAGCCGCCCTTCATGTCCTCCTGCCACATCAGCCCGTCCATGTTGATCAACAGCGGCATGTCCTGGATGGTGATCTCATAGACCGGCCCCTCGTCGGAGGCATGGTTGTGGATCGCCCAGCCCGGCGCCGACAGCATCAAATCGCCGGCCTCCCAGTCTACCCGGTTGCCCTGCACCACGCTGTGGCCCTTGCCGCCGAAGTAATAGTTGATCGCCGCCGAGGAATGGCGGTGCGGCCTATCGACGATGCCGCCGGGGCGGATGGTCATGCAGACGAAGAAGTTCTGGGTGGTGCCGTTGGTGCGCCCGGTGATCGGATCATAGAGCAGATAAAGCCGCCGGCCCTTGTATTTGGAGCCCAGGCTTTCCAGCTTGTCGAGCTCGGCCTTGACCTGCTTCCAAGGCCAGTGGTGGGGCTTGATCTCGATCGGTTCGGGATTGATAAGCTCCTCATAGGGCTTCATCCAGGCGCCGTCGTCGGTGAGCTGGAAGGTGCCATAGGGGCTCTTGGGCTTCTCCTCGGGCTCGGCATCGGCCTCGGCTTTGGCCTCGGCCTCGCCGGCGCCCGGCATCGGCGGATCCTCGTCAATCAAATGGATGTTCATGCGCTCGAGCAGGGCGCCGTTGGAATAGCGCAGCCGCACCTGAATCTCATCTGAGTCATTGACATATTCATGGACGCACAAGGACGGCGTGGTGAGGACGTCGAACTGCTCGAAATCGAATTTCTCGCCGTTCATGATCATCGAGCCGGTGCCTTCGAGGCAGAAATTGACCAGGGACGAGTTTTGCCGCATCGGCTTGGTGCGCTCGCCCGGCATCAGAACATCGACACTGACGTCGATCCCCGCCGCCAGGCCGTGGCTCTTGTCGTCGGCCTTGGGGTGGGTGATGAATGACCGGCGCACGCCATTGTTGGGGCGCGCCAGCGCCGCCAGGCGCTTGACCTCGGCGCCGATGTCCCCCTTGGGGATAAGCACCGGGTCCCACAAATCGAGGGAATGGTCGCCATGGGTATGCTTGTCCGGGGTCTGGCGCCCGGACTTGTCTATGAATCTCGCTTGATCGTCGCTCATGGGGAACTCCTAAAAAATTTCGGTCTGCCTACGGTCATATTCGATTATGTCAATCTTGGTTTCGAACGGTGGGGATGGGGGACTTGATGGCCGACCCCTTGGGCCTGGGCGCGGCGGTAGATTTCCGTCGCCGAAGCCAGATCGGCCATGCCCATGCCCATGAATTTGTAAATCGTCAGATCGGCGCCGGCGGGCCGGGGTTTTTGCTCCTTGACCAGGTTGCAGATCGGAATGACGTCATCCCAATTGCCCGGGCCGTCATCGTAATAATCCTTGAGCTCCTTGGCCGACTTCTGGACCTGGGCCAGGTTGTCGCACACCACCTTGTCGCAGCGCGCGATCACGTCCTGGGCGATCTCGGCGTTGGTCGGAATGATGGCGCCACCGGCATTGATGTGGGTGCCCTTGGCCAGCATGGATTCGAACAGGAACGGCTCCTTGGCGCGGGTGAATGTGGTGACGATGGGGACGTCCTTGACCGCTTCTTCGACCGAGGAACAGTCGGTGACCTTGAAGTCGAAGGTGTCCTTCAATTGCGCCACGAACTTGGCGCGGTTCTCCGCCGTCGGGCTGTAGACCCGCACGTGGGAGAGCTTGCGCACCGCATTGACCGCCGAGACCTGGGGCAGGGATTGATGGCCGCTGCCGATGATCGCCATTTCGTCGGCGTCGGCGTCGGCGAGCCACTTTGTGGACACGCAACTCAGCGCCGCGGTCCGCATCTGGCCCAGCGCGAAGGCCTCGACGATGGCGCGGATCTGGCCGTCTTCCGAGCCATGCATGATGATGATCGGCGCCGCGCCGCCATGGGCGTTGGACCACACCTTGGCGCCGACCAGGCCGTCGCCGGTGAACTGGGCGCCGGTGACGTTGAGGCTTCCGCCCTGCCACACGGTCTGGGTCTTGGTCATGTTCTCGGCCTTGCCGTCGGCCTCGAGCAGCAGCCCCTTCTCCAGCGCCTCCATCGAGCCGCTGAGATCGATGAGGTTGCAGACATCGGCCTCGGTCAGCCACAGGAATGTGTCGGGGATTTCGATTGCCATTGTTATTCTCCCTCGAATAAGGATTTCACGGGTGGGTCCAGTTTCAGGCTATTGCTGATCAGCGCGTGGGTGACGGTGCGCCCGATCAGCCACAACACGGCGATGGCGCGCTCGGGCCCGATGGCCGAAACCAAGGCCTCGAATTCATCGGTCACGTCCTTGCCCATGCGCGCAGCCACGGCGATGGCGAAGTCCTGAACCGCGTGTTCTTCCCCATCGAAGACGCTTTCGGCGCCGCTGACCGGCGTCATGCATTGGCGTATCCATTGGTCGGAAAAGCCCAGCTTGCGGGACAGCCGTTCGTTCTGGAACTGCTCGTAGAGGTTTCCCAGCCTGGAAGACAGGCTCAAAGACACGATCTCGGTGAAATTATCGGGCAGCGCCGTCTTCAGGCTATCGGTGATGGTGGCGAAGCCGACCATGGGTTTGGGCTGGTGCGACATGCATTTGAAGAACTCGCCGAGATAGCCCAGGCGCTCGACCCGGGCCCGGAACATGTCCTTGAGTTCCGGCGCGAGATCTTCAAACTCGATGCGTGGCACCATATCGGTCATGCGGCCTTCTCTTCGTCGAAGATGGAGGTGACCGGCGGCTCGATCCCCAAGGTGTTGGTGAACAACGCGTGGAGGACGCACCGCCCGACCGAGAGCAGGATTGCGGTGGCATGGGCCGGCCCGACCGCATCCACCACATCTTCGAACTCAGCCTTGACGTCCAGGCCGCGCCGGTAGATCGCCGTCATGACGAATTTCTGGATCTTGCATTCGTCGTCACTGAGCGCGCTTTCCGGGTCGGCCTGCAGGGCGTTGACGTCCTTGATCCAGTCGCGGCCGAATTCCAGCTTCTCAGCAAGCCGTTCATGCTGGTTGCGCTCATAGATATTGCCCATGACGCCGGCGGCGGTCAGCGCCACCAGCTCGACGATCTTGGTGGGCAGTTCCAGCTTGAGATCCTCGGTCAGGTTGCAGAACGACAGCATCGACTTGGGCGCGTTGGCCCCGATCCGCCAAATCTCGCCGCAATAGCCCAGGCGCTCCACCTTGGACCGAAGCGCGCGGGCCAGATCGGGCTGGAAGTCTTCATAGGGAATGCGGGGAATCTGATCGCTCATCTTAGGTCTCCCGAATTGGTTGGCAGCCATAACCCCTGATTGGGCACCGGCCGCCAGTCATTCATCAGTCCGCCATTCATCAGTCCGACGGTATCTCCACATAAATGTCCGTGCCTTCGACGCGGACCGCATAGGTCTTGAGATCGACGGTCACCGGGATGCCCTGAGCCTTGCCCGTGGTGATCTCGAACGACCCGGCGTGAAGCGGACATTCGACGCAGCCATCCTCCACATATCCATCCGCAAGTGACGCGTAAGCATGGGTGCATGTGTCGTCGGTGGCATGGAATTCGCCGCCGACATTGAAGATCGCCAGCATCAAATCGCCAACCCGAACTTGTTTGGCTTCATCCTCGCCGATATCGCTGGTTTGGGCAACAAGATGGGACACGGTATTTTTTTCGTTCATGGCACGCCACACGCTCGATTATTGACGAATATGGTGGGGGAAATTGGTGCAAAACGGCGATGATCCTGCCCCCCATGGACAACGCCGGAGAAAATTCAGCCTCTAATCCTTAGATGGCTTAGTGTTGTTCGGGGAGCTTGTCAAGCCGTTTCGAAAGCCCCTGAAGCCCCCAAAAATTCAAGGGTTTTGCCGGGATTCGGGGCCGGTTTCCAGGGCCGCCCGGGGCCCCGGAAACCGGGCATAACTGGGCTTAACCGGGCTTGCCCGAACCTACGAGCCGCTGCGGGGCTTGAAGACGATGGGCTCGTCGGCATAGCCGGGATCGATGCGGGTCTCGATCACATAGCGCCCACCGGCCCGCACCACCTTCTCGCCACGTTTGAGGGCCAGGGCGAAGTCCTCGGCCCTGCTCACCGGGCCCTCGCCCTCGAAGCCCTGAGCCTTGGCGATGGCGACCAGATCGATCGGCGGATTGTCGATACGCTGGCCGATCCATTTGTTGCCCACCGGACGCTTGCGGGCGATTGCCATGCGTTCCTGATGGGCTTCGTCGTTGTAGTAGGACCGGTTGTTGGCGATCACGATCAACAGCGGGATTTCCATATGACAGGCGGTCCACAAGGCATTGCACCCCATCATGAAATCACCGTCGCCCAGGATCGTCAGGGGCAGCATGCCGGTGCCCTGCAGCGCCAACGCCCCGCCGACGGAAATCCCCGGGCCGGCGCCGACACCGCCGCCGCCATCGATGCCGAAATAGTCGAGCGGGCCGGTGAATTCGCAGGTCTCGCCGGGCCAACCCAGGGAAAGCTGGATCAGGGAGACCTTATTGCCCTTGCAAAAATCGCGAACCGTCAGCGCCAGGTCGCGCAGGCCCATGGTCTTGCGCCCCTTGACCACCTTCATCGGCACGCCCAGCTTCTTGACCCGAAGCTTGAATTTGTTGGCCACCGATTTCTTGGATCTGATCTTCTTCTTGACCGCCGGCAACAGCGCCTTGACCAGGGCATCGGGGGTGGTCTGGATCGGCACGTCGGCCAACGGCAAGGCCTGGTGATCCATGGTCCAACCATTGTGCACGTAGCTGTCGGGCGAACAATGAATGACCTTGGCTTTGATCTTGAGCTTGTCCTTGCCGAAGGTCTGTTGGATCAATCCGGCGACATCGACATAATCCATGTTGAGGATGACGTCGGCCGCCTTGATCACCTGCATGATCGGTTCCGTCGCCCTGGAACTCGGCGGCGCCACATGCTGGGGATGGTTGGTGGGGAAGGAAGCGCCGGAGCGCATGGATGTCAGAACCATGGCGCCGGTGGCCTCGGCCAACTGCACCCGCCGGTTCCAGTCGTCCTGGCGCCGTGACACCCGGCCCATCAGGATCAGGGGCCGCTTGGCCTTGGCCAACAGATTGGCCGCCTCGGCGACGGACTCGACCGACGGCGCCGACGGCGGCGGCGGGGCATAGCGTGTGTGATCCGGGAAGTTGACCGGGCCCGTCAAGGCCTGTTCCTGCAACCCGGCATCAAGGCAGACATAGACCGGGCCATAGGGCGGCGTCCGCGCGATCTGGTTGGCGCGCAGGATCGATTCCAGCGCCGCCGGCACCGAAGCCGGCTGGTCGTCCCACTTGATGAAGTTGCGGATCATCGAGGCCTGGTCCTTCGAGGTGTGGATCCAGTCGATCCAGGGCCGGCGCTCATTGGCGTCAACCGGTCCGGTGGCGCCGAAGATGATCATCGGCCGGCGGTCGGTCCAGCCGTTGAAGATCGCCATCACCGCATGCATCAGCCCGACATTGCTGTGCAGCGCCACCGCTATGGGTTCATCGGTCACCTTGGCGTAGCCATGAGCCACCGCCACCGCGTGTTCTTCATGCAGACAGACCAGCATCTTGGGATCTTCGTTGCCCAGGAAGTTGACGATGCTGTCGTGAAAGCCGCGATAGCTGGCGCCGGGGGTGAGGCTGATATATTTGAGATCAAGCCGGCGCACCATCTCGGCCATGGCGTCGGACGCCCAGCCCATGCGCGGATTGCCCCGGCCCTTGGGTTTGTCGATTTTGTTCATTCTGGCGACATGGCTATTGTCTCGTCGTGCCATTTTCTTTCTCCTTTTCCAATTACTTATGTGATGTTTTTGATGTTCAGGGCAAACCGCCGGCCGGTCAGGCGGCGATGTCTTTGAGTTTCATATCCTCATTCATTAACTCGGCATCGCTGACGGCGCGCCCGGTTTCGATCAGCTTCTTGGCGAACCGCATGTCGCGGCCGAGATTGAAGGCGTTGGCTGAGACCACCCGGTCGCCAGCCATGTAAAAAACCATGAACTTGCCCGAGGTCGGCTCGCCGCGGGTGACGATGCGGTCCCATGCCAAGGGCGCGCCGGCGACCTGCAGATTGACGTCATACTGGTCCGTCCAGAACCACGGCACCTCGGCGAAGGGGGTGTGTTCGCCGCACATGTTGCGCGCCGCCGCGATGGCCTGGTTCTGGGCATTCTGCCAGGATTCGAGCCGCACCCGGTGGCCGAGGATGGGGTTGGGGTGGTTGGCGACATCGCCGACGGCATAGATGCCGGGCGCCGAGGTCTCGCCATATTGATCGACGGTGATGCCGTTGTCGGTGGCGATGCCGGCGTCGGCGGCAAGCTCCACATTGGGAATGATGCCGATGCCGACGATGACAATCTCGGCATTGACGGTTTTGCCCCCGGCGCACACCACCCGGGACACCCGGCCATCGCCTTCGAGGCGATCGACGCTTTGTCCGCACAGCACCTCGACCCCGTGGGCGCGGTGGAGATCGGCGAACAGACGGCCGATTTCCGGATCGGTAACCCGGCCCAACAGCACGTCCTGGAGCTCGATGACGGTGACTTGGCAGCCCCGGGACCGCGCGCTTGCCGCCACTTCGAGGCCGATGAAGCCGCCGCCGATGACGGCGATGGAACGCTCGGGCGTCAATTCCCGGCGGATGGCCTGGGAATCATCGATGCCGCGGAGATAATGGACGCCTTCGAGATCGGCGCCGGGGACCTCGAGCGGCCGCACCCGCCCGCCGGTGGCGAGCAACAGCTTGTCGAAGGCAACGGTCTCACCGCCTTCCAAGGTGACATGGCGGGCGGTGGTATCGATGGCCCGGGCGGTGCAACCCAGCCTGAGGTCGATATCGTTGTCGCTGTAATATTCGGCCCCGTTGAAAAAACAGCCCTCGGGGCCGTCATCCGTGGCCAGCAGCTCCTTGGACAAGGGCGGGCGTTCATAGGGCAAATGGGGCTCTTGGCCGATGACGGTGATGGCGCCGCCGAAGCCCGCCATGCGCATGGCCTCGGCGGCCCGGCCACCGGCATGGCCGCCGCCAACGACGACGAAGGTCTGATTCAACGCCAAGATTCTCCCCCGATTTCCTTAAGCATCGTGCCGGTTACCCGCCGGCATTTGCGGTTTGGTTATCACAAAGGGCGGCCCTTGGCTATGGCGCTATGGTGCCATGCCCCCCCGTGGCGCAAGGCTTTCCCCTTGACCCGGGCGGCCGCGCCGGTTAGTCCCCTCTGCACCCGTATCGACGACCCGCCCCCCCCGCCGTTCCGAGGAAGACCTTGGCCGAATTCGATCGTTCGATTAGTGTCATTGCCGCCACCGGTCTGGTGCTCGGCGGTGTCATCA
>CBDUSV010000087.1:0-9715 GCA_965369885.1 uncultured bacterium | reverse complement strand
CGTCTCCAGCGGATCGGGAAGCCTTCGGGTGGAACGGTTCGTGGGATCGGGAAGCTTTCGGGCGGAACGGTCTTCCGGGGGGGAAGGTCTTCGGGCCAACTTCTCCAGCAGATCGCGAAGTCCAAGGTGGAACGGTTCAGAGGGTCGGGAGGTCTTCGGACCAAACGCTTCTCCGGATCGCGACACCCGGGTCGATCGGTTCTCTGGGCCATGATGTCTTCGGGCGGATTGGTTCTCTGAAGCGAAGGGCTGCAAAGCCGAACGGTTCAGGAAGAGGCGTCAGGAGTGCTCTTCGGAGTACGTTGCATGGGCCCCGCGTCCGCGCACTTGACGCCTCTTTCCTTTTGGGCCTTGTTTTTTGGCCCGGGGTCTTTTGGTCCGGGCCTTTTGGCCGCGCGATGGGAGGCGTCTTCGCGCAAAGTTGTCGACAACCCACCCTGAGGGTGTGTCGCTGAGCGAGCAACAGCCAAACTAAGGGCCCGGCGTGGCGGCTTCGGGAAGCCAAACCACACCGGGCCCCAGCTTTAGGCGTCAGGTGTTACATTACTGGACCCGCGTCCAAGCACGGTCGCTCTATAACAGGCGGTTCCAAACAGCGTCAACTAAATTTTGTGGTCCAGGGCCAACTTCCCTCAATATATTGATTCAGGCGACCGGCATTTCAGACCTATAGCGGTGGTCCCCGGCTGTTGGTAGGGTGTGGCCGCCATGAGGATTTGCATATACGGTGCCGGCGCCGTCGGCGGCTTCATCGGGGTCAAGCTGGCCCTTGACGGCCACGACGTCACCTTGATCGGCCGCGGCGCCCATCTTGACGCCATGGCCAAGCATGGCGCGCGCCTGATCAGCGCCGGCGAAGAGTTCATTGCCCATCCCCGGTGCCTGACCGATGCCAAGGCCGCCGGGCCCCAGGACTATGTCTTCGTCACCTTGAAGGCTCATTCCCAGCCCGCGGTGGCGGACAGAATCCAACCGCTTCTGGGCCCCGCAACCCCGGTGGTCTCGATCCAGAACGGCGTGCCGTGGTGGTATTTCCATGGCATCGGCGGGGCGTGGGAGGGCCACAACCTCAACAGTATCGATCCTGGGGGCCGGCTGTGGCGCGCCATCGGGCCCGAGCGCGCCATCGGCTGCGCTGTCTCCGCCGGTTGCGCCGTGGCCGAGCCCGGGCTCATCCGCCACCGCGCTGGGCGCCGCCTCGAGATCGGTGAGCCCGATGGTACTGAGTCCGAACGCTGCCACACGCTTTCCCAGGTGCTGACCGGGGCGGGATTCGAGGCGCCGGTCCGGACCCGGATCCGCGATGCCCTGTGGTACAAGCTGTGGGGAAATCTGTCGTTTTCGATGATCGCCGTGTTGACCGGCGCGGCCCTGGCGCCGATGACCCGCGACGCCGGGGCCACGGCCCTGGCGCGGCGCTTGATGTCCGAGGCCCAGGCCGTGGGTGAAGCCATGGGCGCGCGCTTTGACACCACGATCGCCCAGCGCATCATCGAGACCGCCAAGATGGGCGACCACAAGCCCTCGACGTTACAGGACTTCGAGCTGGGCCGGCCCTTGGAGATCGACGCGCTGATCGGCGCCGTCGCCGAAATGGGGCGGCTCGCCAACATCCCGACGCCCGAGATCGATATGGTCTACGGCCTGGTGCGCTTGAAGGCGATGACGGCGGGCTGCTATCCGGAAAACCCGGCCTTCACCCTGTTTGACTGAAAATTTTAGCGTTTCACGTGAAACGTGTCGGCGATGGCCAGCAACTGGCGCAGCCGGCGCTCATTCATGGTGCGGACATCGGTGTAGTACCAGCGGCCCTTCGCCTTCTGCAGCCGCAGCACGATGAATTGCCGGACCGGGCCGACGGCGAAGACGCAATAAAGCTCATGGTAGGTGCCGGTGGCGTTGTAACCGGCGCGCGGTTTGTCGCAGGCATCCAGGGGCAGCCGGCCAAGCTTTTCAAGGAATTGCATGAGTTCCGGGATGGTCTTGCGCAGGGAATCGAAATAGGGGTCGGCGAAGGGGCTGTCGGGGCTGGTGAAGATGGCACCGGGATCGCTATCGCCGCGTCCCATGGCGAGGGTCAAGCGGTCCTTGAGCCAGGATTTCGGATCCTTGACCTGGCCCGTAACCCGATGCAGATGGATGGCGCTAAGCTCAGAGAACGGCCCTTTCTCGGGCCTGACCGTCATGATCGGCCGCCATTCCCGCGATTCCGCGGCCTCGGTCTCCAAGGTTTCGGTAAAACCGTCGGGCACGTCGAATCCCTGCGCCGTGGCCGGGGCCGCCAGAGCGAAGCAACAGACCAGGGCGCCCAGACAGTGACCAAGGCCAAGGGCTAGGATTTTCATGGGTTTTCCTCCGGTTGAGCACTGATCCTAGACCGGGACTATGGCGATATCTGGGCGGCGATGCGCTCCAAACGGTCAAGGACGAAACCGATATGGAGGCGAAGGTGGTATTGCTCTTCCATATAGGAGAGCGGCACCGTGGTGTGGGCCACGTCCTTTTCCACCTGGCGAAGCCGCGCGATTTCCTGATCCAGGCCGTGGGGAAACTCGCCCTCGATCGCCATGCAATCGATTTCCCGCACCGTCGCGTACCAGCGGTAGATCTTGGAACGGATGCGCCAGCGATAGATCGGCGGCGCGATCTTGAACAGGGGGAACAGAAGCGTGATCAGCGGCAGCACCATGATCTTGATGCGGTCGACCAAGGACGCCGCGGCGAAGGGCAGTACCCGGTACAGATAGGACGGCCCATCTTCCAGATAGCGCCGGGCATCCTCGTTCAACTTGATGGGAGCGAACTTGGCGGTGGGGAATTCCCCCGGCGCCGCGAACAGGGCGCCTTGGCGATGGATGCGGGTCACGGCGGAAAGGATGACCGGGACCAGGTTCGGGTTGAGATCGTCCCGTGCCACCAGGCTTGCCACCGCGGCAAGCAATTGGGTATCGCGGGCTGGGATGTTGCCGGGAAGACCGGCCATGCCCTGATGGAGGTTGGCGCTCCTCAGATAGGGGTAAAGCTTCTCATAGGCCGGGGCGCGGGTGAAGCTCATGAGCCCGATATTGTCCGAGGTCAGCAGCCGTTTTATGTAAAGGGCTTGGGGCGAGGCGACGAAGATGGCCGCGTCAAGGGCGCCTGCCAGGAGCCCGGTCACGGCGGGATCGGAGGTCTCACCAACAAGTTTCGCATTTTTCCCGTTCACCCCATTGGCGGCAAGAAGGACGCTCGCCAGGGCGCGGGTGCCGCTGCCCACCGGGCCGATGGCGACGCGCTTGCCCCTGAGGTCCGAGAGTTGCCGGACCAGGACGCCTTTCGCGGTGAAGACCCAGACCGGCTCAACGAACAGGCTGCCCAGGGACTGCAACCCGCCCGCGGCGTCTTTGCCGATGGTGCCGCCTTGGACCAGGGCAAGGTCCACGGCGCCTGTTTTCAGCAACTCAAGGTTCTCGACCGATCCCTTGGTTGCGCGGATTTTGAGGGCGATGCCGTCGCCGGCGAGGACGCGGCGGTAGTGCCCGGCGAAGCCGTGATAGGCGCCGGATTCAGACCCGGTGGCGATGATGATGGTCCTGGGTGGCGCCGGGTCGACGAACTGATAGGCGATGACGAAACCAACCAGGGTCAGGGCCAACAATGGCCCCCAAACTTTCAACAATTCCAATACTCTGGAAGACATGGTTCCGCCCTTGCTTTAGCTATTTCCGTGTCTCATCTGACCACGAATGTGCCCTCGACCTCGATGGCGACATCGAACGGCATCACCGCGGCGCCGATGGCGGTGCGGGCATGGTGGCCGGCCTCGCCGAAGACATCGATGATCAATTCCGAGGCGCCGTTGACGACTTGGGGGATCTCGGTGAAGTCGGGGGTGGCGTTGACATAGCCCTTGAGCTTCATGACCATTTCCACCCGGTCGAGATCACCGTCGAGCGCGCGCCGCGCCACCGCCAGCACATTGAGGGCGCTGAGCCGCGCCGCCTCGCGGCCTTCCTCGGTGGTAAATTCCCGCCCCAGCTTGCCGATGAAGCGGCGTTCACCGTTCCACTGTGGGATCTGGCCCGAGACCAACAGCAAGCCGTTGGCCATCCGGAAGCCCAATATCTTGGCGACCCGGGGCTCCTGGGGTTCGGGCAGTTCAATACCAAGGGCGCTGAGACGTTCTTCGATGAGGCCTGTCATGGTGCAGAGATTATCACGAAATTCTGTACTTGGGGCCAAAGCCCTTTAATATCCCGCAAGAGAAAAATTTGGGGAGCGGCGCCCATGAGCGGCGGTGACTATGAGACCATTCTGATTGAAAAGGGTGAGGGCATCACCTGGGTCATCTTCAACCGGCCCGAAAAGCGCAACGCCATGTCGCCGCAGCTTCATTATGACATGGAGGCGGTCCTGGAGGCGCTCGCCGTTGATCCAGAAACCCGGGTGGTGGTGATCACCGGCGCCGGCGAGGCGTTCTCGGCCGGCATGGACTTGAAGCTGTTCTTCCGCGATACCGTGAACGATCCGGTGGAGCGCGAGCGCTCTAGGCACGCCTCGCTCAATTGGGCCTGGCATCTTCTCGCCAAGTTTCCCAAACCCACCATCGCCATGGTCAACGGCTATTGTTTCGGCGGCGCCTTCACCCAGGTGGTGGCCTGTGATTTTGCCATCGCCGCCGAAGACGCCACCTTCGGGCTGTCGGAAATCAACTGGGGTATCCTGCCCGGCGGCCTGGTCAGCTGGAACGCCACCCGGCTTTTAGGGTTTCGCGACGCCATGTATTACGCCATGACCGGTGACAGTTTCGACGGCAATCATGCGGCCCGGATCGGCTTCGTCACCCGCGCCGTGCCAGCCGCAAATCTCCGCGACGAAACCGTGGCGTTGGCGCACACACTGATGGACAAGAATCCGACGGCGTTGCGCTTTACCAAGGAGGCGATCCGCGCCGTCCGCCACATGACAGTGGGTGAGGCCCAGGATTACCTGCGCGCCAAGTTGGACGCCCTGAAATTCGCCGACAAGCAAGGCGGCAGCGAGGCAGGCATGAAACAGTTCCTTGACGACAAAAGCTACCGGCCCGGCTTCGAGCCCTACCGGCGTGAAGACGGCACCGGCCGAGGAGACCAATGATGATGTGGACCCGTGGATTTTTCAGACTGTGGCTGGTGGCATCTTTGGCCTGGGTCGGTTACGGCGTCTACCAGGACCGGGTCGATCGGGATTTCAAGAGCTATCTCGAGGTTCGCGGCGCCGCCGGGTGGAGCGAATCACTCATGCTTTGCCACAAACCCGACAAGCGCACCCAGCGCAAATGCCGGCCCGGCGAGGCCCAGCTGAAACTGATCAAGCTGCAGAGCCAGGAACGCCAATCCAGGGCCAAGCTTGAGGCCTTCGTCCAGCGGGGCATCTATCCGGTGGCGGGCGGGTTCGTGCTGATCTTCCTGCTGTCGTGGGTGTTGCGCGGCTTCGCCGTGCAGCGATACCCCGATCTCAAATAAAACCGATCTCGGACCGGGACATGGATTTCGAACTGCCGGAAGAATTGAAGCTGCTCAAGGAAACGGTGCGCCGTTTCGTCGACAATGAGCTCATCCCCATCGAGGGCAAATGCCTCGACGGCAATACCCTCAAGCCCGAAATTCGCGTGACCCTGGAAGCCAAGACCAAGGAGATCGGTCTGTGGCTGATGGACGTGCCGGAAGAATATGGCGGCCAGGGCCTGGGCCTGCTGGCGCGCTCAGTGGTGTGGACCGAGATGGGCCGCACCGTGGCGCTGCCGGTGCGCTCCTACGGCATCCTCGGGCCGGAGATACGCCCGATTATGTATGCGCTCTCCGACGAGATGAAACAGCGCTATCTCTATCCCTCGATCCGGGGCGAGAAGCGCTCCTGCTTTGCCCAGACCGAACCAGAAGCCGGCTCCGATCCGGGTTCCATGCGCACCACCGCGGTCCGGGACGGCGATGAATATGTCATCAACGGCGTCAAGCGCTTCATCACCGGCGCCGAATATGTCGAATTCGCTCAGGTCATGGCGGCGACCGACAGGTCCAAGGGCTCACGGGGCGGCATTTCATGCTTCATCGTCGACATGGACACGCCGGGGGTGGAGATCACCGCCCGCCATCACACCATGACCGACGAGGACCCCTGCGAGATCACCTTCACCGACGTGCGGATCCCGGCATCCCACCTGGTCGGCGAGGAAGGCGGTGGCTTCCGCCTGGCGCAAAAATGGCTCGGCGTCGGGCGCATCAAGCAGGGATCGAGGGCGCTGGGCGTCACCGAACGCTGTCTCGAACTCGGCGCGAGCTATGCCAAACAGCGCGTCACTTTCGGCAAGCCGCTGGCCGAGCGCCAGGCGATCCAATGGATGCTGGCCGATGCCTTCGTCGAGCTCCACGCCGCCCGGCTCATGGTGTGGAGCGCGGCTCATAAGTACGATCAGGGCGAAGACGTGCGCACCGAGGCCTATATGGCCAAGCTGTTCGGCGCCGAGATGGCGTGGCGCGCCGCCGACAATTGCCTGCAGATTCACGGCGGCATCGGGCTGACCACCGATCTGCCGATTGAGCGCATGGTGCGCGATCAGCGCAGCCACCTCATCCCCGAAGGCTCGCCCGAGGTCATGCGCATGGTCATCGCGCGCCACGTGCTCCGGGCCTACGATTAGGGTCACTAGCCTGGGCCCAGACGAGATTGGGGGACACACGGCAAGGCCGTGCATCCCCCGTAATTTGGCCGGCGATCAGCTGGACTTCTTCTTTTTCTTCTTTTTTTTCTTCTTTTTGCAGCGCTTCACGTCCTTCATCACCGCCTTGCATTTGTAGGTCTTGCCGAACTTGATCGCCGCCTTGAACCGCTTGACCAAACTGGGCGGGGTGTTGGTGAAACTGGCGATCAGCACGGCGAGATCGGCGCCCGACATGGACTTGATATCCATCTTGGCGCGCTTGGCCTCGGAGAGATACTTGGGATCCTTCGGGGTGGCGTCGAAGGCGGCACGCAGCGCCGCGACCCGGGCCGCCGGCACGCCAGGAGGTGCCGCGATCGGCCGTCCCACCGCCGGCAGGGACGAGACCAACTGAAGCACCTGGCGGTCCTCCTCGGTCTTGGCCAAATCCTGCAACAGCGGCACATTGGGGATTCGCGGATCCTTGGCCTGGCCCAGCTGCACCAGATGGATGAGCTTGCCATCCTTGATCCAGTCGGGCTTGGTAGCTCGCCAACTGGCCAGGGTGTTGGAGCCACGGCCATCGACCTCGCCGCGCTCGATCGCAAGGTTCATTTGGCCCGCGCCCTGGAAGCCCTGGATGATCTTGAACTTGGTGCCGAGGATGGCGTTCATCACCCTGGGGATGATGGTGGACGTGCTGCGGCCGCCGGTGGCCGGCAGGATCATCTCGTACTTCATGGCGTCCTGGATCGACTTGACCTTGCCCTTGTGCCAGGCCGAGGTCACGCCATTGGAGACGCTGGCATTGCCGATCCAGTTGTAATTGACCAGGTCGAACTTGACGCCCTTGTATTTGAGGATCTGCGCCAGCGGCAGGGCCTGGGAAATCATGCCCATGACGGTGCCGTCCTTGGGCGCCCGGTTGTAGAGATAGTTGGCCAGGCGCAGGCTGCCGGCGCCCGGCATGTTCTGGGCGATGAGCTTGGGATTGCCCGGGATATGCCGGCCGATATGGCGGGCGACATGGCGGGAATACTGGTTGTAGCCGCCGCCGGTGCCGAAGCCGATGAGGAACTTGACGCGCTTGCCTTTATAGAAATCCGCGACCGATCCGGCTCCGGCCCCGGTTGGCGCCAGCAACGCCAGCGCCAGGGCTGAGGCGCCGAGGGTGGTCAATAAGCGTGATTTGGACATGGTTTCACTCCCTATATGATTATGTTTCCATTCTTGGCCTCTTTCCCTTGTTTGGCAAGTTTCCTAAAGTGGGGCGGAACCTAATCAAGGGAAAACAATAATGACCAATGCCCCCCACGATCCCCCGTTCCGGGCCGAGCTGATCGGCTCCATGGTGCGCCCGGAACGGCTCAAACAGGCCCGCATCGACAATGATGCCGGCACCCTGGGTGAGGCCGAACTGCGCGCCATCGAGGATGAGGAAATCCGCGCCGCCATCGCCATGCAGGAAGAGATCGGCTTCAAGGTGGTGACCGATGGCGAGCTCAGGCGCCATTCCTATTACGACAGCTTCACCACCCATGGCATCACCGGCCTCGAGGAAGGCCCCGATATCGGCGGCACCTTTGCCTATACCGATGCCGGCGGCGACCAAATCGGCCAGCGCGTGCCCCGCATCACCGGCCCCGTCGAATGGGCCGGGCCCACCAATATCGACAATTTCAACTTTCTCGCGTCATGCGCCACCGCGCTGCCCAAGGTGACCCTGCCGGGGCCGGCCTATATCCATTTCCGCTCCGGCCGCGCCAATATCTCCGAAGAGGTCTATCCCAATCTCGATGATTTCTGGTCCGATCTCACCGGCGCCTATCACCAGGAAATGGCGGCGCTGGCCGATGCCGGCTGCCGCTATGTCCAGCTCGACGAGACCTCCATCGCCAAGCTCGGCGATCCCGCCATCCGCGAGGGGCTCAAAGCCCGGGGCGATGACTGGGAGGACTTGCTCGAGGTCTATACCGACGCGGTCAATGCGGTCGCCGACGGGGTGCCCGACGGCATGGCGCTCGGCATGCATCTCTGCCGTGGCAACAAGGCCGGCCATTGGCAGGCCGCCGGCGGCTATGACGTGGTCGCCGAGAAGCTGTTCCGCAAACTTCGCATCCGGTTTTATTTTCTGGAATATGATTCGCCCAGGGCGGGCTCGTTCGAGCCTTTGCGCGCCGTGCCCGACGACAAGGTGGTGGTGATCGGCGCCATGACCACCAAATCGGCGGAACTCGAGACCGCGGAAGAGCTCAAGGCCCGCATCACCGAAGCGAGCCGCCACGTCGCCCTCGACCGCCTGGCGATCTCAAGCCAGTGCGGCTTCTCAAGCTCCCTCGATGCGGTGATGACCGTGGAACAGGAACGCGCCAAGATGGAACGCCTGATCGAAGTCTCCCGCGACATCTGGGGCGAGTGAGGGGCGGGCGGCCGAATTCGGAATTGACCTTGCGGATGCTTCCAAGTCATATTTAGGACCTGATATGGCGGGCAGGGGCCCGTATAAGAATTCGTGTAACCAGTTCAGGGAGATCAAACATGAAAATGAACTCATGGCTTTTGGGCGCGGGCGCCTTCGCGCTTGTTGCCGCCAGCCTTGCCGACACCGCCCAGGCGGCGGGTTCGGCCGAGAAATTCTACAAGGGGAAGTCGCTCAGCCTGATCGTCGGCTATAACCCGGGCGGTGGCTATGATGCCTATACGCGCCTCCTCAGCCGCCATATGAGCCGCCACATCCCCGGCAATCCCCACCTCATCGTCAAGAACATGGGGGGCGCGGGCAGCCTGAAAGCGGCCAATTATTTCTATAACGTGGCCACGAAAGACGGCAGCGTGTTCGGCATGTTCGCCGGCGGAATCGCCATTGACGCGCTGATCGGCGGCAAAAAGACCCGCTTCGATCCCAGGAAGTTCAATTGGCTGGGCAGCATAACCGAATCCTCGAGCGCGTGCTGGGCGTGGCACACCACGGGTTTCAAGACCATCAAGGACGCCATGAATAAGCAGATGATCCTCGGTGCGACCTCGGGTGGGTCGTCGACCGGTGCCTGGCCCAGG
>CBDUSV010000086.1:0-9730 GCA_965369885.1 uncultured bacterium | reverse complement strand
GGGCCAGCCGCTTCACTTCCACATCCTCACCGGCTTCAACTACTTCCGCTTCAAGCGTGAAGGCATGGAAAAAGTGCGTGGCTCGGTCAACACCAAGACCCATGACATCATGACCACGGCTTACGACATCATCTGGTCCGGCGTGTTCGAACGTCATCCCAAGCTCAAGGTGGTGATCGTCGAGGCCGAGATCGGCTGGGCCCCGTTCGTCCTGCAGCAGTGGGATTACTACTACAAACGCAACATCAAGCCGGGTCATCCGAACACCGACTTCCTTATCAAACGCCTGCCCAGCGAAATCTTCGAAGATCACATGTACCTGACCTTCATGGATGATGAAGTCGGCGGCCAGGCGCTCAAATACTGGGGTGACAGGAACTGCATGTGGTCTTCCGACTATCCGCATGCCAACATGACCTGGCCCAATTCCCGCGCCTTCATCGCCCGCCAGATCGGCGACCTGGAGCCCGAAAAGCAGAAGCGGGTGTTGAGCCAGAACTGCATCGATCTCTATAAGCTTGATCTCTAATAGCGCGACGCCCACCAGCGAAACCAATAACTGATCGTTGGTTGATCGCCAGCCAAAAAGAAGGCCCGCCTCGTGCGGGCCTTCCGGCATTCAGAGGTTGCCGTTTTAATTGGCGGCTTCGCTCTCGCGAAAGGCAGGGGTCTTGGCCACCCAGATGCACAGCCCCCCGAGCATGATGATGCCGGTGGCGCCAACGATGTAGAAACTATTGGCGATGCCGACCACCTCGGCCAGCGCTCCCATGATCAAGGGCACCACGGCGCCGCCGAAACGGTTGAAGGAAAGCCGCATCGCGGTCACCCGGCCCAGCAGGTGCTGGGGCACGTTGCGTGCCAGGATGGTGATCATCAAGGGTAGGTTCAGCCCCTGGCCGATGCCGCGCAAACAGATCGCCATCATCAGCAATACATAGATGTCACCAAGCGCCGGCGTTACCGCGATGCCGACGATGGAAAGCCCGATGGTGCAGATCAGAAGCCAGTGGGTGGCGAAGCGCCGTGTCATCATCCCCGTACTCAACGCCGCCACCGCGGAGGCCGCGTTCGAAGCCCCGAGCAGCATGCCGATCAAGGTGCCGGAAAGACCGATCTCCTTGCTGAGCCAGACCACATAGAAAGTGCCCTGCACGCCGGACCCGGTCTGGCGCATCACCGTGACCATGATCACCAGCGCCACCGCCGCCACCAACAACAGCCTGAACGTTGCCGCATAGTCCGCCGCCTTGGGCATGATCTCGGTTCGCCGTGTGGCTTCGGCGCCTGCGGTTTTTGATGTGGAGGGGGCGGTGTTTCCCGGTTGCGGAATGAACATGGCCGCGGCGACGGCCGAGAGCACCCATAGGGCAAGGCAGCCAAATCCGCCCCAGGGGCCCCAGCCGTCCCAGGCGGCGCCGATGGCCATCGGACCGAGGATGCCCCCGATGCGCGCCACGAAGGTCATACGCCCGGCATAGACCGGATGGCCCTTCAACAGCTGGCTGACCAGGGTCTGGGTGCCGATCCAACTCATGGCCTCGGTGAAGCCGGCAATCATCTGCACCGCGACGATTGCGGCAACGAACAACCAGGTCGGATTGAGGGTTCGGCTGTTGTTTTCCATGCCGAACAGGTCCGGCAACACCGGGTACAGTATCGCCACCACGGCGCCAATAAGGCCGAACACGATGAGAACGCGCTTGGTGCCGAATTGATCCATCAGCGCGCCGCCATGGATCGAGAAGGCCACGGTCAGGACCTGACGCGAGGCGAGAATGATCGCAATCAGAAATGGGAGATCGGTGCTGATCAGCCCAACCACCAACAGCGCCGCCACCATCATTGACATGGTTTGCACGGTACCGTTGAAGAACGCGGTGGCATAGACCGTTGCCTGGAGCTTCCAGGAATACTGTTCGGGGGGCTTAATCACATCAAGGGGTTTCACTCAGGCCGGGCGGTCTGGAGGGCAGGCACCCTTTTATAGCCAGCGAATGCCATCGAGGCCAGGACGGTCCCGGTGGCGCGCGGCCACCTCCTGCACGGCGGCATCGTCCAAAACCCCCAGGCGGCCCTGGTCATGTAGGGCGCGATTGCCGATCTTGAGGGTCGCACCCCGCAATTCGCAGGCGGTGTGCAGGCTGTAGGGGAAATCCTTGTGGGGCCCGCCATTGCCCATATGCATATGGAGGCTACTGGGATGGAACGAGGCGATGAACTCCCGGTAATCCTGATCGGGACATTGGGCCGGGGTGATCAGGGCCGATGGATGGATACCACCATGGGGCGCGCGTATCATGAAGGCGTCGTCGTCACCCAGCTGCTTTGCCAACTCAGCCAGGAAATTCCACAGGGTTTCCGCTTCCGGGCCTCCTTCCAGCTTGACGATGTGGTTGTTCTCCACGGTCATGTGGACCGGTTCGCTGAAGCGGGGCGGCACGCCAATGTTGCGCGCCCAGATCGGCATCATGCGGTCGAAGATGAAGACGCCCTCGGTGTCTACCGGGTTGACGGCGGGATAGATGCCGTCAGGAAACGGCCGGTAATACCCGTCCTTGCGCCAATAGGCGTATTGGTCTCCGCCTCGCCCCGGGGTTCCCACGGTACCGCCGAGATGGGTGCCGTTGGGATGGGTGAGGGACCAGCGTTCACCGGGCTTGACCAACTCGGCGGTGCGGTAACGGATTTCGGCGATCAGGTCATGGGGCGTCCGCGCCCAGGCACTGCATAGCAGCGGCGCCGTTGACGCCATGTTGCGGACCATGGGCAGCTTGAACTCACGAAGGGTCTGGGGCAGCTCCTTAAGATGCTCTTCGGAGGACAGATCGAAGACATGGCTGATCAGGAGATCGGCTGCCTTCATGGCGTTCTTGACGATGGGGGGAATGCGCCAGACCTGCTCCCGGGTCGCGATATCCGGCCAGATGACAACGGGCCGGACCGGCATATCCACCCACAGCACCGACGGATGGGCGCCCCGGCTCTGGACCCCGGCTTGGATCCAGGAGATGGCGGTTTCGTCAACGATATTGCGCCCGCCATGGAGCCCGTCGGGGGCGGCGAGGATGAGCACATGCTGGCCGGCTTCGATGCAGGCGCAGTTGTCCAGCATGTCGTTGACCGCCATGGCGGCCTCCGGGGGCATCGGGGCGAAACTTGTCACGGACGTCTCCTCCTTATGCGATTGTTGATCTAGCGCCGGACCCGGGCCCGGCCCGCCGTGGCCCCGCCATCGAGTACGATCACCGCGCCGGTAAGATAGCCTGCTTCCGCGGAGGCAAGATAGGAGACCATGTGGGCCACGTCGGCGGGCTTGCCGTAGCGTCCGATGGGGATGTGGGCGGGTGCCTTGTCGTCTAAGTCACTGGAACCTGCCCGGTGGCGGATCGATCCCGGGGAGATGCAGTTCACCGTCACCCCATAGGGGCCGGCCTCCAGCGCCAGTACCTTGGTCAACATCGCCACCGCCGCCTTCGAGGTGGCGTAGGCGCCACCCCCGGCGTAGGGCGCATGGCCAGATATCGAGCCAATATTGACGATGGCGCCGCATCCCTGGCGCTTCATGTGGGGAAGGGCCAGTTGGCTGCACAGCATGGCGCCGTCGACATTGACCCGGAAGGTCTCGCGCCAGGTCTCAAGATCATGATCCTCTATGGTCTCCTGGGGATGCACGACGGCGTTGTTGCAAAGCAGATCCAGCCTGCCGAAGGTTTTGATCGCGGTGTCGATGGCCAGCTGGGCGCCCTCGGGCGTGCCGATATCGCCGGTGACGATGCGCACCCGGTCCTTGGCATCGGCGAGGTTTTTGCGGGCGGCATCGCAGGCCGCGGCGTCGCAGTCGATGGCGACCACGGCCATACCTTCATTCGCGAGATGGCGGACGATCTCAAGCCCGATACCAGCAGCGCCGCCGGTGACAACAGCAACTTGTTCCTGATCAGCCAAAGCGAAGCCTTTCTATGACAGCCCGATGGGGGATGGTCCGAACTTCGGCCCATCACGCAGTCCACACGTGTTGTGGCATGGGTTGGCGGTTGTCCGTGTCATCGCGGTTCCTCCTGATTTTGACACTCTTTTATCATTCCGCCTGTCCCCAGATTACGCCGCGGGATGGTGAACGGACAACGATTTATCGTTTGCGCCGTGCCGATTGGCATGGGGCGGTTTTGTTAGCAACCCAGTTGATACTCTTCCCAGGGCAGATATCCTGGCGTTGTCGTGGAATCGCTTCTTTTGCCGCGCAATTCTGCTAAATTAACCAGGTTGAAAACCATCCCTAGCATAAGGAGTGGCTACCCATGGCATTGATCGAAACCGGTCAGGAAGCCCCAGCCTTCACCCTCGTCAACCAGGACGGGGCACCGGTGAAGCTGGAGGACTTTAGCGGGAAATATGTACATCTCTGGTGGTACCCCAAAGCCGATACTCCTGGGTGAACGGTGGAGGGCAAAGGGTTCCGTGATCGAATCCAGGACTTTACCGATAAAAATTGCGTTGTCATGGGGGTCAGTTTCGACAGCCCGGACGCCAATCGCGCGTTCCGCGAGAAATTCGACTTTCCCTATGATCTGCTCAGCGACGAAGAGACGTCCATGTCCATTGCCTATGGCGCCGCCGATGCGGAGTCACCACGGGCAAGCCGGGTCTCGGTGCTCATCGGCCCGGACGGGAAGGTGGTCAAGGCCTATGGCACGGTGACACCGGCGGACCATCCGGATCAGGTGCTGGCCGATTTGGCAGGGTGAACTGATGGCCCCATGAGGGCACTGGAAGGAAACGCATTATGACCAACACCATAGAATCCCCGGAAACCCGGGGCCATGATGAGACCACCCTCAACAGGGACAAGGGTGTTCTGGAGTGTGAACTCGAGGACCTTTACGCCCGTACCGATCCGACCAAGCCGCAATTGTTCCACATGAAGGCACGCCTGCCGAAAAAGGGCCGGGGCGCTGCGCTGCTGGCGGCGACGGACCGCATGTGGGTCAACCTCAAAACCTATGCGGAAGGGGGCGAGAACACGCTTCACGCCCACACCAACGAGGACCACGTCTTCATCATCCTCCAGGGCGAGGCCAGCTTCTACGGCCCAGACGGCGAGGTCGGGACCCTGGGCAGGAACCAGGGCATCCTGTTACCCCGCGGCGTTTGCTATCACTTCCACGCCGAGGAGGGCGAACCCCTGGTGATCCTGCGCATGGGCGCCATCATCGATCCCGAGCGCCCGCCTTTCGAGCGCTTCGGCGTCGATGGCAAGCCATTGCCCGCCAGCTCCAAGGCCAACAAATCCGAGCCCACGGTGTTCTTCGAGGACCGGGTGTTCGAATAAGGCCTATCGGGCCGCCCGCTTCAGGACGGCGATGCGTTTTCCGGCATGCCGGCGGGCGCGGGGGCGGGAAGGCCCGTCGCTTCCGACCAGTAGCTGGCGTCGTAGAACGCCTCGGTCGGTTTCTGCGGCGGCGGGTAGTAACCGAGCTCGATGCGGATTTCGATGTTCTTGCGGATGGCCTCGGGATTGATCGCGGCCTTGGGCACGACGCGGGCATAGCCGTCTTCCGCCCGGGCGCGGCTGAGCCCTTCCTCCTTCATCAAAATCTCCAGGGTCTCTTCGCGGTTTTCCGGCTTTTCCAACCAGTCCACCGCATTGGCCCAGGCGCGGATGAAGCGCACCACCAGTTCACGGTTGCCCTCGACCCAGCTTCGCAAGCCCCATCCGCAGGCCAGCGGCCAGTTGGGGATGTAATCACTGCCCTCGGCAAGAACGACGCCACCGGCGGCCACCGCCTTCTCCGAGGACGGCGCCGACAGCATGGCCGCTGCCACGCGGCCCTCTTTAAAGGCCTCGAACCGCTTGGGGGTGTTGCCGATGATCTCGATCTCGTATTGGTCGTCGGTGATGCCGTTGTCGCGCATGATCTTGTTGCGCACCACATCGAAGTTGGAATCCACCGGGTCGGCGGCCAACAGCTTGCCGCGCAGATCCTCGAGGGAGGTATATTCGGGCTGGGCGATCAACTGGACCGAAAGCCCTTCCTCGGTCTGCATGAACAGCACATAGTCGGTCCCGTCGGTGGTCGAGCGCGCGATCATGGTGTCGGCTGACGACAAGGTCATGTTCCATTTGCCCTCGGCCATTTCCTGGTTGTGCTGCGGTGCCAGGCCGACCAGATGGAAATCCACGTCCAGTCCTTCGGCGGCGAAGAAGCCTTTTTTCAAACCAACCAGATGGGGTGGCCGGCGGGAATAGCCGGTGAAAGTAAGATGATCCATGGCGTTGTCTCCCATTCGGGGTTTGGGCGCCGCGCCGCAATCCCCTGCTTGATGAATTGTTGCCGTAGGGGACTATTATAAAAAGTATAACCGCCTCGCGCCATGGCCGTTGTCATCCCCCGCCGTTTTCACTCCCCCTCCGCCGCCGCTGGGGCGGCCGCGCGCATGGTGAACGCCAGCAGGCCCAAGGTGGTGACCAGCAACAGCGCCGCGCTCAACCCCAGCGACCAGTGGATGCCGATGAAGCTGCCGCCGATGCCGACGGTGACACCGCTGAAAGAGCGTAGCCCGTGGTGCGACATGTTGTAGAGCCCGATGACCCGGCCGCGGATCTCTCTGGGCGCGTTCAACTGCACCATGGTCTGGGCCATGGTGCCGAAGGCGAGGTTGAAGAACCCGGTGGCCAGGATCAGCGCCAGGGCGAGGGGGTAGAACGTGGTCACGGCGAAAGCGCCGATGGCGATGCTCCACAGCATCACCAGCACGAACGCGGTCTTGACCCGCGGCTGCAGGAAGCCGCCGCTTTCCAGCACGATCCCTGCCAGCAACGCCCCGACGGCATTGGCGCCCAGCAGTATGCTGTAATAGATGCCGGTGTCGCCTTGCACCAGGTCATGGGCGAATTCGGGCATCTGGGCCTGATAACCATTGCCGACGATCAGCGACGAGGCGCCCGCCAGCAGGATCATGGACACCAATACCTGGTTGCCGGCGACCATGCGGATGGAGGGCAGGATGTCGGCGAGGCCGCGCATGGCGCGGGCGGGCCGGCTGGCGGTCTCCTTGCTGAAACGCGGACCATAGGGCGCCTTGATCAGCCAGATGGTGAGCGGCAGGAAGATCATGGCGTTGACCAAAAGCCCGTAGGCCGAACCGAAGGCGAGCAACATCATGGCGCCAATGGCCGGACCCATCATTTGGCCGAGCGTCCGGGATATCGCCATCAGCCGCACCGCGCTTTGCAGGTGCTCGCGCCCGACGATGTCATGGACCAGAAGCTGCGCCGCCGGCGACCACAACACCCCGGCGAGCCCATGGATGGTGAGCAGCACCACCGCGTGCCACATCTCGAGCGTGTCGGTCAAAAACAACAGGCCCCAGCCCAGGGACGCGATCATGAACAGCGCCATGCCGGCCTGGATGATGCGCCTGGGGTCGAAGCGGTCGGCCAGGGCGCCTGAGTGAAACGAGAACAGCAGATACGGCAGCCAGTGGGAGATGATGGCGAAGCCACCCAAGGCCGGGGAATGGAATTTCTGGAAGATGATCCAGTAGGTGATCACATGCTCGATATTGTCGGCCATCATCGCCAGCGCCGCGCCGACGAAATAGACGCGGTAGCCACGATGGCGAAGCGCGGCGAAGGATTGGCGGGGCGTGTCGCCCGCCTGGTTCCGGTCGGATGTGTCGGCCATATCGATCTGTCCCAGTGCCTCCAACAATAGGCTGAGATCGGAAACGAGAATAGGAAAAACCCTTGAACGGCAGGAGAATTGCGCAGCGGCTCCCGCCTTTTTCCGCTGGGCTTTGTTGGGCGTATTGTGAATGGAGGGTGCGCGAGGGCGGCCGGACGCTTTTTGATTAAAGGTTAAATCTGACCTGTAGATAGGATTTGATCTGCAGATCACCCTTGACGACGTCATCCAACAGAAGATCAATCATGTCCTTGTAGCAATTTTCGATTTTTCCCGCTTCGATCTCTTTTTCGCAGGTGGCCTTCAGGTTCCGCGCCCGTTTCACCAAGGATTTGTGATATTTGGAATGATTCGTGACTTCGGGGTATTTCTCACGGGCGAGGAGATTTTCCTCATTTTCAAAATGCTTTTTTGACGTTTCTATGAAGTCGTCAACCAGCGCCGAACATTCCTTGATATCATCTTGTTCGATTGCTTTTTCGATATCCACCACGAAACCGAACATATTTCTATGTTCTGAATCAATCTCTTCGACACCCAATTCATAGCTTTGGGACCAATTTAACATTGCCACCCCTTACTCTATTTTAGCCGTCTAAATATAATGTTCTCAACTATGACAGATTGTTGCGAATTGGCATAGCCCCTACGGATCCATGCCAGATAAAACTTCCTTGAAAAGTCTCGTATTTATGGGTGACGAGGGGATTAGCCCTCGCCAGGGCCTTGGGATGGGAAGCCGAGATCACGGCCCGTGAGGGCATGTGCGGTCATGCGGAGATCGGCGCAAAAGGACCACAGCGGGTATCGGAAGGTGAGGGGGGTGTTCTTTTGAAAAAGCACATGGCCCGACCAGGCGAAGCCATAGCCCGCCATCAGGCTTGCCGGCGCAAACCAAAGATTGCCGGTGACAGCCCAAAGGACGAGACAGAGAGCCCCCCCTATGGTGCCAACATAGTGCAAGGCGCGGCAGCGGCGGTCCGAGTGAGCATCGAGATAGATAGGCCAGAATTCCGTGAAACTGGCCACACGTGTGGAGCCGCGATACATCATCTCAACACTCAGGCCTGGTTGTTATCCCCGTTGGGTTGGCCGATTGCCTAATTCAGCTCTCGGGCGACCCGGAAACCGGAGCCGATGAAGCGGTTGGACGCCGGGTGCCAGCTGCGGGTGGTGGGTCGCAGGCTTTCCGGTTTGTCGAACGCGGATCCGCCGCGCTGGACGCGCTTTCCACAGTCCCCGCTCAGCAATGGGCTGCCATCCCACGGCGCATCCGCGTAACCGAAATTCCAACAATCCTCGACCCATTCCGACAAGTTGCCGGCAACATCATGGAGGCCAAAGGGGTTGGCGGCGAATGACCCAACCGGCACCGTTCTGTGGTCCCTGTCCCATTGGCTTAAGCACCCCTGGCATATGGCATGGCCCTTGCCCAGTTTCTTTCCCCACCAGTACAGGGTTTTGGTGCCCGCCCGCGCCACATATTCCCATTCCGTCTCGCTCAACAGGCGATAGGGTTTCCCGGTCTTTTGCTTGAGCCATGCCACATAGGCCTTGGCATCGTTCCAGCTCACCTCGAGCACCGGACGTTGACCCCGGCCCCAGCCCCGGTCGAAGGGGCGGTGGCCATTACAGCCGCCGCCGGCGAGACATGCCTCCCACTCGGCGAAAGTGACCTCAAACCGGCCCACGGCGAGGGGTTCTAGAATGTATGCCCAATGTCTTGGGTTCTCGGCACGAAGGGGTTTCTTAGGGATTGCGCGCAATCCCATGAAAAAGGTGCCAGCCGGCACAACCACCATTCCCGGGCACGTCCCGCAGTCCTTGAAGGTCTCACCGGGTTTATAATTGTCCTTGGCTCGCGCGGGTGGTTTGCCCGGCATGACGCCGGCCGTCTGTTGGGGGCTGGGCACGGCGCGTTTGCCGAGTAGCTTTCCGAAGACATAACCGGTTTTTTTGTTGCCGAGTGCAACGCGATACCAATTCTTGCCCTTCACATTCACGGTGACATTAATGGAAGAGCCACGCTCGAACAGCGCCAC
>CBDUSV010000085.1:0-9778 GCA_965369885.1 uncultured bacterium | reverse complement strand
CCCGGGCCATGAGATCGGGTGGCAGCGAGGCCGGTTAGGCCATTTCGCGCGCATTTGCCCAGGATATGGGTGGGCCAACGCCGGTTAGCTTTGCCTTATAGAGCTTTGCCTTTATGCCCCTAAAAAATTAAGGTATTCTCTTGTTGCAGCTGTCGCGGTGGCCCGGCTATAAATAACTCGGACCGTTGTTGCGGATAATTCGCATTATTAACTAGAGCTATTTTGGGAGTGCGCCTTCATGACGAAGTTTAGGGTAAAAAGATTTCTGTTGGTGGCCGGCTGGTTCGCCAGCATTGGTGTCGTGGCCTCGGTTGCCACGGTTGCCACGGCAGCGGAGGTCAACGTCTATACTTCGCGTCATTACGAGGCCGACACAAGGCTCTATAAGCAATTCACGGCGCGGAGCGGCATCAAGGTCAACATCCTCCAAGCCAAGGCCAATGCGCTGCTGGAACGGTTGCGCAGGGAAGGGCGCCACAGTCCGGCCGACCTCCTGATCACCGTAGATGCCGGAAATCTGGGCCGCGCCCAGGCCCTGGGGCTGTTCCAGCCGGTGACGTCGCCGACTTTGAGTGCGGCAGTTCCGTCTTCATTGCGGGAGCCGGGCGGCCATTGGTTCGGTCTGACCATTCGCGCGCGTGTCATCATGTACCACAAGGACAAGGTCAAGCCCGCGGAGTTGTCGACCTACGAGGCCCTGGCCGATGCCAAATGGCGCGGGCGCATCCTGATCCGCTCTTCCAACAACATCTACAACCAGTCATTGGTGGCGTCCCTGATCATGGCCCATGGCGCCGGCAAGGCCGAAGCCTGGGCCAAGGCCATCGTTGCCAATATGGCGCGGATGCCCAAGGGCGGTGACCGCGACCAGATCCGCGCCGTCGGCGCCGGCGAAGGCGATATCGCCATCGCCAACACCTATTATCTTGGCCGCCTCCTGGCCTCGTCGAACAGCCAGGACAAGGCTCTTACCGCCAAGATCGGTGTCTTCTTCCCCAACCAGAAGGGCCGCGGCGCCCATATCAATATCTCGGGCGCCGGTGTCACCAAATATGCCAAAAACAAGGCCAACGCCGTCAAGCTTCTGGAGTTTCTGGTGAGCCCGGAGGCACAGAAGGTGTTTGCCGAAGCCAATTATGAATATCCGGTCATGCAGGAAGCCACCCAATCCAAGATTTTGCGTTCGTGGGGGGGATTCAAGGCCGATAAGTTGAATGTTTCCGAGCTTAGCAAACACAACACCGAGGCGGTTCGGGTCATGGACCGCGCCGGCTGGCGCTGACCGATGACGGCCAGAAATAGCGTCTAGGCCCGCAATTTTTTAGACTCTTGATCGCGGGGATCCGGAACCTGTCCACCAACTTAGTACAGCCTGGCAAGCATTTTACCGGCATTGGCCGCAGGTTCGGCGCCGATGGCTGGTCGGCCTTTGCGCTCACCGCCGCAGTGCTGGTGTCGGTCCCGGTGCTGGTGGTGTTGGCCCATGTCTTCGTGCCCGCCGGCGATGTGTGGCGCCATCTCGCAGAGACCGTGCTGGGCCGCTATGTCATCAATTCGCTTTGGCTGATGGTGGGCGTCGGTGTCGGCACCCTGGTGATCGGCGTCGGTACCGCCTGGCTCGTCACCATGTGCCGGTTCCCGGGGCGCGGGGTGTTCGAATGGGCGCTGTTGTTGCCGATGGCGGTGCCGGCCTATGTCATCGCCTATACCTATACCGGGCTGTTGGAATTTTCCGGACCGGTGCAGACCGGGCTTAGGGAGGTGTCGGGCTGGTCCCGTGGCGAGTATTGGTTCCCTGAAATCCGCAGCCTCGGGGGCGCCGTGGCGATGATGTCCCTGGTGCTCTACCCCTATGTCTATCTGTTGTCGCGGGCGGCTTTTCTCCAGCAATCGGTCACCGCGCTCGAGGTCGGGCGCACGCTCGGTTCGGGTCCGTGGCGCTGTTTCGCGACCGTGGCGTTGCCCTTGGCGCGGCCGGCCATCGCCACCGGCGTGGCGCTGGCATTGATGGAAACCCTCAATGATTTCGGCACGGTGCAGTATTTCGCCGTCGATACCTTCACCACCGGGATTTTCCGCACCTGGCTGGGCATGGGCGAGCCACAGGCGGCGGCACAATTGGCCGCGACCCTGTTGGCATTCGTCTTCGTCCTGGTGGTGTTGGAGCGGCTGTCCCGGGGCCGGGGACGGTTCCATCAAGCCACCTCGCTCTACCATGAACTGCCGCGTTACCCCCTCGATGGAAGGCTTTCGGCCTTGGCGCTGTTGGCCTGCCTGGCGCCGATCCTCCTTGGCTTCGCGTTGCCGGGTGCCGCGCTCATGACATGGGCATGGTCGACCGCGGACAAGATGATCGGTCCCGATTTCGCCGCCCTTGCCTTCAACAGCTTCTTCCTGGCGGCAACGGCGGCGGTCCTCGCGGTGGTCGTCGCCTTGGTGATCGCTTATGGCATAAGGCTACGCCCGACCAGGCTCAAGCAATTCGCCGCCCGGGTCGCCGCCATGGGCTATGCGGTGCCCGGCGCGGTGGTCGCGGTCGGCGTTCTCATCCCATTTTCCTGGCTCGACAGCCAGTTGAATGACTGGTTGCAGGCAAGTTTCGGCTTCTCTCCCGGCCTGGTGCTCAGCGGCACCATCGTCGCCGTGACCTTCGCCTATCTGGTGCGGTTCCTGGCGGTGTCCCTCAATACGGTGGAATCGAGCTTTGCCAAGCTCACGGTGCGGATCGACGATGCCGCGCGCAGCCTGGGGCAGCGTCCCATGGCGACTTTGTTCCGGGTTCACATTCCGTTGATTTCCGGCTCTCTGCTGACGGCAGGGCTTTTGGTGTTCGTCGATGTCATGAAGGAATTGCCGGCGACCCTGATTCTCAGGCCCTTCAACTTCGACACTTTGGCGGTTCGCACCTATCAGCTGGCGTCGGACGAACGCCTGATGGACGCAGCGCCAACGGCGCTTGCCATCGTGGCGGTGGGAATCATCCCGGTGATTGTGCTATCGCTAGCCATAGCGCGATCGCGGCCGGGCCAAGGGCCGGGAAAGGAACTGAAGTGATATGAGCGACGGCAACGTCCTCACCCTGGAGAACATAAGCCACGCCTACGGCAGGACGCGGGTGCTTGACGGCATCAACCTTGTGGTTGAGCCGGGCGAATTCATGTGCCTGTTGGGTCCGTCGGGCTGCGGCAAGACCACGACGCTCAGGCTTGCCGCCGGTCTCGAGGAACTTCAGGCCGGACGCATCCTGATCAATGGCGAGCCGGTGGCCGATGCCAGGAATTTCGTGCCGCCGGAACGCCGCGGCGTCGGTTTGGTGTTCCAGGAAGCTGCGCTGTTTCCCCATCTTACGGTGCTTGGCAATGTCACCTTCGGATTGGCCGGCATGGGCCGGGCCGAGGCGCAACTGCGTGCCCGCGAGGTTCTGGGCCAGGTCGGCATGGACGATTACGGCGATGCCTATCCCCACGTGCTTTCCGGTGGCCAGCAGAAGCGGGTGGCGCTGGCCCGCGCCTTGGCGCCCAGGCCCCGGCTGATGCTGTTCGACGAGCCGTTCGCCGGTCTCGACGCCCAGTTGCGTTCGCAGATCCGCGAGGAAACCCTGCATCTCATGAAGGACAGCGGCACCACCACCCTGATCGTCACCCACGACCCCGAAGAGGCCATGTATATGGCCGACCGCATCGCCGTCATTCATGATGGACACATCGCCCAGGTCGGCGCCCCGGTCGAGCTCTACCGCCAACCCAACAGCGCCTTCGTCACCAATTTCTTCAGTTCGGTCAACCGCGTGAAAGGGGTGGTTAAGGGCAATGTGGTGGAGAGCCCGTTCGGCCCCATCGCCGCCGGCAATGTCCAAGACGGCGCCCAGGTCGAGGTCCTGATCAGGCCCGAGGCCATCCTGATCAGCCGGCTCGGCGAGAAGAATGCCGCCAACGAGGACGGCCACAGGGCCCATGTCATCACCACAAGGGCGTTGCGGCGGGGCAATTTCATCCATCTTTGCATCGGTGAGTTCGAGAACAAGCATCTCCATTTCCATTCCCGGGTACCCAGCCGTTTCGTGCTCAAGGAAGGCGAGCCCATCTCGGTCAAGCTCGATCCCGCCCAGACCTTCGTTTTCCCGGTCTAGGGACAAGTCATTGATTTGTGGCAACTTTGCAGCGGACATTGCAGCGCACCGGCCTTTCTGCCATTATCCGCCCGAACATTTGTACGCTGTTTGATCCTGGAGTAGGCCATGGGTATTGGAGTTTGGCAGGTTGTTTTGATCCTGGTGATCGTGCTGATCATTTTCGGCGCGGGAAAATTGCCCAAGGTGATGGGTGACGTCGCCAAGGGGATCAAGAACTTCAAGTCCGGCCTCGGTGAAGGGGAAAGCGGGGATGACTCCAAATCCCTCAAGAACGAGACGGAATCGGCCCCTGAAACCGTGGCCGAGACCGTGGCCGAGACCGGCGTCAAAGAAGATCAACCCTCGAAAAACTAGGCCAGATCAGGCCGGTTGGACCCTGTCGGAAGCGATGAGCCGCGATGTTTGATATCGGCTGGGTCGAAATGGCGGTGATCGCGGTCCTCATGATCATCGTCATCGGCCCCAAGGATTTGCCCAAAGTCCTCCATACCCTTGGCCAATGGATCGGCCAGGCGCGCGCCCTGGCGCGGTCTTTCCAGGACAATCTGGACGATATGGTGCGCGAAAGCGGTCTCGACGACGTGCGCAAGGAAATCGAATCCGCCGTCGACTATGACATCGGTGGCGAGATTACCAAGACCATCGATTCCGACGGCAAGATCGCCGGGGCCCTGGACATGGACGAGGAAAAGGAGGACCCGCCGGAGAGCGAAGATGCCGCCCTTGGGGACGGGACTGAGGAGGAGACAGAGGATACTTCCGGGGATGAGGCCGAAACCGCGACAGACACCGCGAAAGAAACTGGGGAGCCCGAGCGGTGAGCAGCGACCCGGAAGACATAAGTTCGCAACAGAAGATGCCGTTGCTGGACCATCTGATCGAGCTGCGCAACCGCTTGATGTATTCGGTGGCGGCGCTGCTGGTGGGCTTTTTGGTGTGTTACGCCTTTGCCGACGAGATTTTCGCCTTCCTGGTCAGGCCCCTGGCCGATATCTATGCCGGCCAGGAGGGGCGGCGCATGATCTTCACCGGACTGACCGAGACCTTCTTCACCTACATCAAGGTGGCGTTCTTCGCCGGCGCCTTCCTGACCTTTCCCTTCATCGCCTCCCAGATGTGGATGTTCGTGGCGCCGGGGCTTTACCGCACCGAGAAACGCGCCTTTATGCCCTTCCTGGTGGTGACGCCGATCCTGTTCTTCATGGGCGGCGCCCTGGTCTATTACTTGATCTTTCCCATGGCATGGCGGTTTTTTCTCAGTTTCGAGACCATCGCCGCCCCGGGGGTCCTGCCCATCGAGCTCGAGGCCCGGGTCGGCGAGTATCTGTCCTTGGTGATGAAACTGATCTTCGCCTTCGGCATTTGCTTCCAGCTTCCCGTTCTCTTGACCCTGATGGCGCGGGTCGGCATGGTCACTGCCGCGGCCTTGTCCAGCCGGCGCAAATACGCCTTGATCATGGTCTTCATCGTCGCCGCGGTGCTGACGCCGCCGGATGTCATCTCCCAGGTCGGTCTCGCCATTCCGATCCTGGTGCTTTACGAGATTTCAATTGTTTCCGTCAGGATCGTGGAAAATCGCCGTGACGCCGCCGAGGAGGATGACGCTTAAGCCATGCCGACGCCTAAGCCAGAGTCTGCGAGAGTGCCTTGTTCGACATAAGGTGGATCCGGGACAATCCCGAGGCCTTCGATAACGGCCTGGCGCGGCGCGGTATCGGGGCGCGCTCGGCGGAGGTCCTGGCGCTGGATGGCAAACGCCGCGAAACCTTGACCGCGCTTCAAGAACTTCAGACCCGGCGCAACCAGCTGTCGAAGGAGATCGGCCAAAGGAAGGCCAAGGGCGAAGATGCCGCCGATCTCATGGCCCAGGTCGCCCAGGACAAGGAGGCCCAGGGCCAAGGCGAGCGCGAGGCGGCGGCCTATGGCCAAGACCTCGATGCCATGCTCGCCGGGTTCCCCAATCTGCCCGCCGATGACGTTCCCGACGGCGCCGATGAAAGCGCCAATGTGGAGTTGCGCCGGGTTGGCGATATCCCAGAATTCGGCTTCGAGGCCAAGGAGCATGCCGCCATCGGTGAAGGGCTCGCCATGATGGATTTCGAGCTCGCCACCAGGATGTCGGGATCGCGCTTCGTGGTGTTGACCGGGGCGCTGGCGCGCCTCGAACGCGCGCTGGGCGCTTTCATGCTGGATCTTCAGACCGGAGAGTTCGGCTATAAGGAGGCCAGCGTGCCCCAGTTGGTGCGCGACAATGCGCTCTATGGCACCGGCCAATTGCCCAAGTTCGCGGAGGATTTGTTCCGCACCACCCAAGACCATTGGCTGATCCCCACCGCCGAGGTGCCCCTGACCAATCTCGTCGCCGGCGAGATCCTCGACGAGGCCGCGCTTCCTTTGCGCTACACGGCGCTGACCGCGTGCTTCCGGTCCGAGGCCGGGGCCGCCGGCAAGGACACCCACGGCATGATCCGCCAGCATCAGTTCGACAAGGTGGAGCTGGTCTCCATCACCCATCCCGACCAATCCGAGGCCGAGCTCGAACGCAAGACCGGGGCGGCGGAAGAGGTCCTGCGGCGCCTCGAACTCCCCTACCGGGTGGTGGTGCTGGCGACCGGCGATTTGGGCTTCGCCGCCCGCAAGACCCATGACATCGAGGTCTGGCTGCCGGGCCAGGGCCTCTACCGCGAGATTTCCAGTTGCTCCAACTGCGCCGATTTCCAGGCCCGGCGCATGAACGCCCGGTTCCGCCCCAAGGGTGACAAGGGGACCCGTTTCGTCCATACCCTTAACGGCTCGGGCCTGGCGGTGGGGCGCGCCTTGATCGCGGTGCTGGAAAATTTCCAGAACGAGGACGGCTCGGTGCGCATCCCCGAGGCGCTCAGGCCCTATATGGATGGGTTGGAATTGATAACCAGTGACTTAGGATAAATGGCCCGCAATCCTAGTGGCAATAACAAGCGGGGCGCCGACAAACAGCCCCCCGAGCCCCGTGTCATTCGCTTGCTCATGGAGTTGCGCCGCTTGGGCGTCCATGATCATCGGGTCCTCGGTGCCATCGAGAAGGTCCCGCGCGAGAACTACGTGGCGCCACAGTTCCTCGACCGTGCCTATGACAACATCCCGCTGCCCATCGGCATGGGCCAGACCATAAGCCAGCCCCTGATCGTCGCCTTGATGACCCAGGAGCTGGAAATCGGCGACCGCATGCGGGTGCTCGAGATCGGCACCGGATCGGGCTATCAGGCGGCGGTGCTGTCACATCTGTGCCGGCGCGTCTACACCATCGAACGCCACGCTCAGCTGTTGAAAGAGGCCGAGCGGCGCTTCAAGGAGATGGATATCCACAACATCACCACCATGGCTGGCGATGGCTCCAAGGGCTGGCCGCAGCAGGCGCCGTTCGACCGCATCATCGTCACAGCGGCGTCAACCGAGGTGCCCGAAGCCCTCGCCGAGCAGTTGGCCGACGGCGGCATCATGGTGGTGCCGGTGGGCCGCAAAGGCTTCGATCAGGAGCTCGTCCGGGTCACAAAGGGCGCCGATGGCATCGAGAGCAAGACGCTTTATCCGGTCCGCTTCGTCCCCCTGATCGCCGGTTAAGGCTGGGGTCGGTATTCATAAAGGTCATTGATAGAAACCCGGCAGATGGCTAGATATGATGCCATGGGCATCCTGGCCGCCATAAAACCGCAGTTTCGCGCCATTTCGGGCGCTGCCGCCACCATCGCGCTCCTCATCATCGGGGCCTGCACCCGCTATGAGGCGCCGGCGCCGGTGTTCAATAAGAACCACGGCATCGTGGATCCGGTCACCCGGCCATCCCTGCTGGTCACCGGCGCCGGGGCCTGGGTCACGCCGCGGCCGGGCGAGACCATTTACCAGGTGGCGCGGCGCCACCGGGTGCCGCTCAGGCAATTGATCCAAACCAACCGGCTTGTGCCGCCATATCGCCTGGCGCCGGGGCGCCGCCTCAGACTGCCGCCGCCACGCATCCACGTGGTGCAACCGGGCGAGACCGTCTATCGCATCGCGCGCAAATATTCCATTTCCATCGCCAAGCTGGTGCGGGACAACGCCATCCAGGCTCCCGGATACAGGATCACCGTGGGCCAAATTTTGCGGTTAACGGACGTCGGCAGAGACCCGGCGCCGTCAAGCAGACGCTCAACTGCACACCTCTTGGTGCATCCCAGCGCCCGTCCAGCCGCCAAACCAAGCCCGGGGCATCTCACCCTGACGCCCCCAGCCAAGCCCCGCGGGAAACACGCCAAGCCCCGCTGGGAGGTGGAACGCCTGTGGGAGGTGGAACGCACACCCCGTCCCAGCGCCTCCGCCTCCGGCGCCGTGCCACCGCCGCCACCCCGGGCCGGCAGCTTCCGGTGGCCGCTCAGGGGCAAGGTGGTGGCCGGGTTCGGCCCCACCAAGGGCGGCTCTTTCAATGACGGCATCAACATCCTGGCGCCCCGGGGCGCCCGTGTCAGGGCCGCCGAAAACGGCGTCGTCGCCTATGTCGGCAACGAGCTTCCGGGTTACGGCAATCTATTGTTGATCCGCCACCGCGGCGGCTGGATGACCGCCTATGCCCACAACGACACCATCTTGGTGCGCCGGGGCCAGACCGTCAGGAAAGGCCAATCCGTCGCCCGGGTCGGCAGCACCGGAAATGTTCACCACCCCCAGCTCCATTTCGAGCTCCGCCGCGGCGAACGCCCGGTCAACCCCCGCAAGCATCTAAAAGGGCGCGGCCGGTCCTAGAAGCTAGGAGAATTCAAGCCTTTGGCCGAGGCGGCCGGCGAGGTCCTGGATGTACTGCCAGGCGACGCGGCCGGACTGGGCGCCCCTGGTCATCGACCACTCCTTGGCCTCGGCGCGCAGTTGGCCGCGTTCCACCTTGAGGCCGAAATGTTCGGCATAGGTTTCGACGATGGTGAAATAGGTCTCCTGGCTGCAGTGGTGGAAGCCGAGCCACAGCCCGAAACGGTCCGACAGCGACACCTTTTCGTCCACCGCTTCGGTGGGGCTGATGGCGCTGGCGCGTTCGTTCTCGATGAGGGACCGGGGCATCAGGTGGCGGCGGTTGGAGGTGGCGTAGAAGATCATGTTGTCGGGCCGGCCCTCGATGCCGCCCTCGAGCAGGGCCTTGAGGGACTTGTACGAGGTGTCCTCGCCGTCGAAGGAGAGATCGTCGCAGAACAGGATGCAACGCCGCCGGGTGCGGCGCAGCCGGGCCATCAAGTGGGGCAGGGTGGCGACGTCTTCCCGGTGGATTTCCACCAGGGCCAGATCATCCCCGGTGTTGGCGTTGATGCGCGCGTGGACCGCCTTGATCAGTGAGCTTTTGCCCATGCCGCGGGCACCCCAGAGAAGCGCGTTGTTGGCGGGAAAGCCCTGGGCGAAGCGCAGGGTGTTGTCCATCAGGGTGTCGCGCTGGCGGTCGATGCCGCACAGCAGATCGAGATCGATGCGGTTGACCATGGCAACCGGGGCAAGCCTCTTCAAGTCGCCCAGCCAGATGAAGGCGTCGGCGGCGCCGCGGTCGAGGCCATCCGATGCCATGGCCAAGCCCTGGGGCACCAGAGCCATGAGGGCGGATTTGATGCGCGAATGCAGGGTTTCGGGCTTGATTTCGGTCATGGATCAGGGCGG